>JAAYNU010000253.1 GCA_012520695.1 Erysipelothrix sp. | reverse complement strand
ATTTTCATTTTCAAAACACTCCTATCCATCATCAAGTATGTCAATCATTAGCAATAACCTAGTCATGTGGTATAATATACTTAAGTTTAAAAGGAGATTCCTATGAAATTATTTGAAGAATACAAACACCCCAAAATCACATTTAAAAACCATCTCGTAATGGCACCAATGTGCATGTACAGCGTAGATACGCACGACGGTATGGTAAAACCATTCCACATCGGTCACTATCACGCACGCGCCATCGGACAAGTCGGCTACATCATCGTTGAATCAACGGGCATCAGCCCCGAAGGACGCATCACCGATGATTGCCTTGGTATATGGAACAACGACCAACGAGACGCCTTTAAGCCCCTCGTAGACGCAATCCACACTACAAACTCAAAGGTAGGGATACAAATCAACCATGCAGGACGTAAATCCACCGCTACTACAGAAGTTAAGAACTGTGTTGCCCCTTCCCCAATCGCTTTCAGCGAAGATTATCGTACTCCCTCTGAACTCTCAACAGAAGATGTGAAAGCAATATTCAAGGACTTTCAAGAGGCAGCTCGACGTGCAGATGAAGCAGGATTTGACACACTAGAAATACATGCAGCCCACGGCTACCTGATTTCACAGTTCATGTCACCAATCACTAATAAACGAAGTGATCAGTATAATAATCCTAAAATTTTCCTAAAAGAACTGATAGATGAGATCAAAAAGACTTGGCCTGAAAACAAGCCACTCACAATGCGCATCAGTTACACAGACTATGAAGAAGATGGTTATGATGTGAATAACGTAATTGAGATGCTGAAGCCTGTCGCAAACGATCTGGATATCATCCATGTTTCATCAGGTGGCATCACACCAATCGCCCCACCAAGAATCTTCCCTGGATACCAAGTCGAAGCAGCAACTCAAATTAAAAATGAACTGAACATCCCTGTCATTACATGCGGACTCATCACTCAACTAGACCTAGTCAGTGACATCCTTGAAAATGATCGTGCTGATTTAGTGGCGATGGGAAGAAACCTCCTCAAAGACCCACAGTGGCTTTTAGCTCAAGCACAAAAACGAAATAAGAAACAATTTATTCCAAAACAATACTTACGCGCTTATAAATAACATACAAAAACAGGTTCTACACAATCTGGTGTTGGTGAGATAAAATCTTGCCAACACTTTTTCGTTATTGCATGAAAAAAGACATAAGGCCATACTTTAGTTACTACACAAAAGAAGGAGCCCTATGTCCATGTCTCATAGTATACGAAAAACACTTAATATTAAAGATGAAAATATCACTTTCGACGAAAATTATTTAACTGAAGAGAAATACAGGAATGTTCTTGCCTCGGTTTTTAAAGGTGCACTCGCCCCTAAAGCACCAAACTCATGTCCGAAGTGTGGAATCATCAATATAAACTATACAATCATCAAGCATGGATCGAAAACTACGAATACACTGATGCCAAGAGTTTCCAATCGACTTGCCATTCTCCGATTGAAGAAGCAACGATTTTTGTGTAAGTCTTGTAATAAGACCTTTACCCCCTTGACGGATGTCGTAAAATTTAACCAGACTATTTCTAAAAATAGTATTCGATCCGCAGTACTCGGATTGAAAGAAAAATCTTCAATTGTCGATATTGCTTATAAACATGATATTTCCCATTCAACACTTAATAATCTTCTCAACAGTTTAAGTTCTCAATTCATCGTAAATAAAACGTACTTACCACCCCATCTAAGTTTCGATGAATTTAAATCAGTAAAAGGAATCAATGCAAACATGTCCTTCATCTTTACGGACTCTAGTACTCGTGTCCTTGATATCGTACAGAACCGCCAATTAGGGCATTTAAAGAGCTATTTCTTTAGTTATACTGCTGAAGCTCGTAACCGAGTTCAAACAATCTGTATCGACATGTACGCACCTTACATAGAGCTGATTAAGTCTTGTTTTCCTAAAGCAAAAATCATCACTGACCGCTTTCACGTAGTACAACTCATCAACCGAACTCTAAACAGTTCAAGAATCCAAACAATGAGGGACTATAAATCATTTGTATGTTTTAAGTACAAGATGACAGAACTTGAGGTTGTCAAT
>JAAYNU010000252.1 GCA_012520695.1 Erysipelothrix sp. | reverse complement strand
CAATGATTCCAATAATACAGGAATCACGAATGTTGAAATTAGAATACTTAGGACAATGAATGCCGATCCTTTAAATGATAGAAAGACGATTCCACCTTTTTTATTCTTTTCGTATTGTAATGTTTTTCTACCTTTTTTCATATAAACACCTTTTCCTTAGTTATATTATACAAATAAAGAGAGTGCTTGTCACACCCTCTTTTTGTAATTACTTGTTTAGTTCTTCTTCTAACAGACCCTTGTCATATGACTTGAAGAATGGGTAGAAGATTAATACAGAGACGATGACGAGAACAATATTTAGTATAGCTGCTCTAAAGTCACCACCGGTTGCGATGAACGCACCAATTGGCCCAGGCAATGTCCACGGAGCAATTACTTGAATCTTGTTAACGAAATTCAAACTCACTGCAAACCAAGCAATAGCTGAGAGTACCATAGGTGCAACGACGAACGGAATCATTAAGATTGGGTTCAATACGATTGGAGCACCGAAGATAACTGGTTCATTAATGTTGAATAATGAAGGTCCTATAACCGCTTTACCTAATGATTTAGAGTAAGCTGATTTAGAGAACAATACCATACAAATCGCTAAACCGATTGTTGCTCCTGATCCACCAATGTAAACAAACCATTGGAAGAAAGGCTCAGGTGCGATGTGAGGTAAGTTTGAAGCACTTACTCCTTCGAGTAAAGCTTGAGCATTACCATCAAGCAATACTTGCCAGATTGGACGCGCTAAGTTACCAACAATTGATGATCCATGAATTCCGAATACCCAGAAGAATGAGTTAAGGAATGAGATAAACAATACTGATGGCAATGAATCTGTTGCTTTAACAAATGGTGCCATAAAGTTTGAGACAACTGTATGCCAGTTGAATCCTACCCAGTAAGTTAATCCACCGAAGAATAACATAATAACGGCAGTTGGTACTAATGCTTCAAATGAACGTGATACTGATGGTGGAACACCCTCAGGCATGCTGATTTTGAAGCCACTCTTATCTGAAAGTCTGAAGAACTCGACAGCTAATAGTGATGTGATGATTCCAACGAACATTCCTGAACCACCTAAGTTACCCATTGCTAGAACGAATCCTGATACACCAGCATCTAAGTCAGCCGGAACTGAAACAGGTGTAAATGTTAGTAAGAATGCGAGTGTTGCTAAGATACCACCTGATAGTCCATCAAGATCGTATGACTTTGCTAAACTATATCCAATTCCAAATGTTGCGTAGAGTGTCATAATTGACATTGACATACGGAACGGTAGTACAATCTTAGGCGCGTTCTCTACTAAGAATTTAGTAATACTCCACCCCTGTGGTAATGGCGGGTTACCCGCAATTAAGAAAAACGAACCGACGATGATTAATGGTAGTGTTGCAATAATACCATCACGAATCGCTCGAAGGTGACGTTGATTAGCAAGAACTGTCATAGGACCCGCTAATTTGTTTTCGATTAAATCGATAAATGCTTTCATTCAAATTCCTCCCTTGAAGTTTCTATAACCAAAGAATACGCTATCATTTCACATATGTCAACAAAGTTTCACTTAATTGTACATAATATGAAACTTTGTTACTTATTGCTTACTAATCGCCTCTGAAATATGACCATCATTTTTATCAAGTAAACTCATCACTAAATCATAGTAAGACAAAAAAACCTCCATCACAATAGCAATTTGAACTGAATTATCACCCAGTTCTAAGTCTGAACCGCTCGTTTATATGAGCAATCTAATGCTTTAATCACTATATAACGCGCTATTTCAATCAGTTCTAAACTACTTGTTATAACATCAACCATTGATTTCAAGAGTCAAGTCCATAATCTTGTATAAAATGCATTATGTACTGAATTGTAAGACGTAAGTGGAAATGTGTCATTGAATTAATTAATAATTGAGTTTTGTATATTTATTAGTATGCATTCTTGAAAAAAAGTTATTCTACAGATTTATATTACAGTATCGTACTTTTCTTGTCGCTAATCTTTTGAGATATATTTATTAAGTGTATTGTAAAATGAAAGTGTAGCCATTCTAATTTCTTCGATGGTAATACCTAGTGATAGTGATTTAATAATATCTTCATTAAAATTGGATATGAGAGAGCCCCCTTTTAGCTTAAGTCTCATGACTTCATTCTAAAAGATTGGCTCTCTTTTTTCTAGCTCAGTTTACACTACGTATTTAAACTGCCGCGACAACGCTTCTATTGTTTTATTCTACTATCAATTAATCTGTACTAATAAATTTCTCCAATATTTCCTGGCGTATCTTTAGGTAACCAGTATCACTCCTACTCGGATGTACACGATTCGTAAGAATGATAAGTGCTTTTTTGTCATCTTTCATGATAATAATTGGACCCGTAAAACCAGTATGATAAAGTGTTTCCTCGTTGTATACGTTCCACCCGAGTGTTCGTGAATCTTCACAAAATTCCTTTAGTTCTGTGTATCTGTTTTTCATTGTGTACTGTGTAAACTTAATTAGGTCCTTCAGCGTAGAAAAGATCCCTGCGTTACCTGATACTCCATTTAGTTTCCGGGCTGTTTCATCGTGAACAACACCCTTTTTCGTTCCCGTTTCTGTAGGGACAATTCTCTCTAAATTAGTTGGTTTGTATTGTGTATCCTTGAGCCCAAGTGGGTTGAATATTGATTTTTCTAAAGAAATATCGAGTGGCAACTCATCAATTTTTTCAATCAACAATCCAAGTATAATAAAATTAATACAAGAATAAATCATTTGTGGATTATTCGGATTTTCTAAATCTTCACATTTTAATATTGATTCAATAAGGCGTTTCGTATCCATAGTATAACGACCACCAGCGCTGGGAGCAAAACCTGTTTTATGTATTAAACACTTTCTGATTGTGATGCGTGAATTTTCGAATGAGTTAATGTGTGTTTGGATTGTATCATCAAGATTAACTTTTCCTTCGTCAACGAGTTGAAAAATACGCTCAGCAATAAATAATTTAGTCAGTGAAGCTATATCATAGATCATATTTTTCTGTAATTTTGTATTCGGATACTCAGATAAACCATAAATATCCGTCTCTATTTTCCCACCATCTATAAAAGCACTCGATGCTCCAGGGATCAATTTATTATCAACTGCTTCGTGAATTATACTTATCATGTTGTAGGACTCCTTCATCTAATTATAGTATATCATTACTTGATTTCTATTACAGTATATTCTCGCCCTTTCGAGATAAATCGAGTAGCTAAGAGGTAACGTAATTTGCGTT
>JAAYNU010000251.1 GCA_012520695.1 Erysipelothrix sp. | reverse complement strand
TATCAAGAACAAGGCATTAACACCGATAAAATGCAATCCAATTATATTTTAAAAACAGGGGGCATGATGTTACTGATCACACTGATTGCTGCACTAGCCGCAATCTCAGTGTCCTTTGTATCATCACGCATTGGAGCTGGTTTCTCACGCGACTTACGAGAAACAATCTTTACAAAAGTTGAATCATTCTCAAATGCGGAATTCAACCGCTTCTCATCTAGTTCACTGGTTGTAAGAACGACCAATGACGTGAACCAAGTCCAACAACTCATCGTCATGGGAATTCGAATGTTCTTCTATGCGCCGATCATGGCCATTGGGGGTATCATTATGATTCGCCAAACAAATACAAGCCTTACATGGATTATTGTCGCAGCATGTCTTGCGGTTACGGTCCTGTTATTATTTGTTTATTTTGTAGCGGTACCAAAATTTAAGATTATTCAAAAATATGTTGACCGACTCAGTTTAGTATTCAGAGAAAACCTGAGTGGTGTTATGGTCATCCGTGCATTTGGCAATAAGAAATTTGAAAACGATAGATTTGATACAGCAAACACCGACTCCGCAAACCTATCACGCTTTGTGAACCGAGTGATGTCATCCATGATGCCACTCATGATGTTTGTAATGAACATCACCACACTGTCTGTAATTTGGTTTGGTGCCGTTGAGGTATCCGCTGGAACACTTCAAATCGGTGATATGATGGCCTTTATGCAATATGCAATGCAAATCATTATGTCATTCTTGATGATTGCAATGATGTTTATCTTTGTACCTCGTGCGATTGTATCTTTAAATCGTATTACGGAAGTATTGGATACTGAAAATGAAATCAAGGATCCAGAAACAAGTGCTCCAATGATTGAATCACAACGCGGTAAAATTGTCTTTGACAATGTTAGTTTCAGATATGAAGGAGCCGATGAATCAGTACTATCCGACATTAGCTTTGAAGCTCTACCGGGTCAAACAACAGCTTTCATAGGGTCAACGGGGAGTGGGAAGTCTACACTCATTAATTTAATTCCGCGCTTCTACGACGTCACAGAAGGCTCTGTGTCGGTAAATGGGATTGATGTTCGATCAACATCACAACACGAACTGCGTGAAACGATTGGTTACATCCCACAAAAGGGTCTGCTCCTCAGTGGAACCGCAGAATCAAACATTCTTTATGGTAAAGATGATGCGACTCAAGAAGAGGTCCTTCAAGCATTGGAGACCGCACAAGCGAACTTCATCCTTAATAAGGAAGGCGGCCTGCAAAGTGAAATATCACAGGGCGGTGCCAATGTATCCGGGGGTCAAAAACAACGACTTAGTATTGCGAGAGCACTTGTTAAAGATGCATCAATCTTTATCTTTGATGATAGTTTCTCAGCACTCGACTTTAAAACTGATCAACTCTTAAGAAAAGCAATCAAAGAAAATATCACAGATGCGAGTCTTCTGATTGTTGCGCAACGCGTAAATACAATTATTGACGCTGACAAGATTGTCGTTCTCGACAAAGGACGCGTCGTAGGCCAAGGAACCCATAAAGAACTCCTTAAATCATGCCCTACATATTATGATATAGCGTCTTCACAGCTATCAAAGGAGGAGCTCGATCATGAATAGACCACGCAAAATGAAAGATGGAAAAGTTAAAAACACGAAAAAAACTATGAAGAATATGATGGGACTCTTAAAGCCCTATCGCATTCGATTTATTATTGTTCTAATATTTGCGCTCGCATCCACAATCTTCAGTGTCATTGGACCTAAGATTATGGGTAATGCGACATCCGTTCTATTTGAAGGACTTATGGCCCGCGTTCAAGGAACCGGTGGCGTTGATTTCGACCGTATTGGTCAGATCATTATGATTCTTATTGGTATTTATATTATTTCAGTTCTCTTTAGTATTGTACAAGGGTTTATTATGGCAGGAGTTTCACGAAACCTTACCTATAACCTCCGTAAAAGCATTCACGCTAAAGTTGAAAAACTGCCCCTCAAATACTTTGATAAGCGCAGTGTAGGGGATGTGCTGAGTTTGATGACCAACGATATTGATGTCATTGACTCAAACCTCACGAGCACACTTACAAACTTCATAACTTCTGTTACCACAATCGTTGG
>JAAYNU010000250.1 GCA_012520695.1 Erysipelothrix sp. | reverse complement strand
CTAGCAGAAGAATTTGTTAAGTTCATTGCGAACGAAGAGAACTCAAAAGTTCGTTTCGAGAAGACAAATGAAGTACCAGCTCTTAAAGTACTTGTAGATGATCCAGCAGTTGCTGCAGATCCTGTTGCTAAAGCAGTAGCAGAGCAATCACAATACTCAGAGTTAACACCAAGCATTCCTGAAATGAATGAAGTTTGGACGCCAGTTGATTCAGCACTTCAAACAATTGCAACGGGTTCAGATGTTAAAACAGCATTAGAACAAGCGGTAGAACTCATTAAGAGTCAAATAGCAGCAAATCATTCAAACTAATCAGAAAAACAAACTCATCATTCACTGGTGAGTTTGTAATTAATAAAGGGGTGTAATAATGAAACACAGTAAAAAAGCCGGAATTCTATCAGTAATACCTGGATTGGGTCAACTCTATAACAAGCAAATTATTAAAGGGATCTTATTTATGATGATTGCATTATCATACGTACTCTTATTTGCTTCATTTATCTCAGTTGGTTTATGGGGAATAGTGACGCTAGGAACAACGCTTCCTCGTGATAACTCAATTTTCTTACTTGCAAGGGGAGTTTTATCACTTATTATTTTAGCCATCGGTGCTCTGTTATTTATTGGGAACATCGTTGATGCTTACAAAAACGGTGCTAAACGCGATGAAGGACATCAGTTATATACGATCAGACAAGACCTAAAGAATCTTGTGAGTCAAGGATATCCTTATCTCATCAGTGGTCCATCGTTAATCATGTTAATTTTCACAGTTGTATTTCCAATTCTATTCAGTTTCGCATTAGCGTTTACGAACTACAACTTATATAACTCACCACCCGCTAAACTTGTTTCTTGGGTAGGTTTGGAAACGTTTAAGAATATATTTACCGTTGATATATGGCGTTCAACATTCATCGATGTATTGGGATGGACTGTTGTATGGACGCTGTGTGCGACGATTCTACAAGTATCACTTGGGATATTCTTAGCGGTTGTTGTTCATCAAAAAGATGTAAAGTTTAAGAAGCTCATTCGTACAATTTTAATTCTTCCTTGGGCAGTTCCTGGATTCGTAACAATCTTAATTTTTGCGGGAATGTTCAATGACACATTTGGGGTAATTAATACCACGATTTTGCCGATGCTTGGTCTGAGTGCTAAGCCCTGGATGACGAATCATAATTATACTCGGGTTGCGCTTGTTCTAATTCAAGGATGGCTTGCTTTCCCATATATCTTCATCGTGACGACTGGTGTTCTACAGTCGATTCCAGAAGACTTATATGAAGCAGCTGTAATTGATGGCGCGAGTGCTTTCAGAAAGTTTAAAGATATTACACTCCCTTTAATCTTGATGTCGATAGCACCGATTTTAATTACTCAATTTACGTTTAACTTCAATAACTTTAATATCATTTATCTCTTTAACGGTGGTGGTCCAGCAGTTCCTGGTTCCAGTGCGGGTGGTACTGATATTCTAGTGTCATGGATCTATAAATTAACGATGCAATCCAGTCAGTACTCATTGGCTGCTGCACTCACAATTCTATTATCAGTCTTTGTAATTGGAATTGCTCTATGGCAGTTCAAAAAGACAAGTTCTTTCAAGGAGGCTAAAAAATGAAATCCAAAACTAAAAAGTCGTTTAGACTAACATTTACTTACCTCCTCTTATTCTTTATGTGTACAATCATTATCTATCCACTCATTTGGACTGTTGCCGCTAGCTTCAGCCCGGGTAATAGTTTAATGACGACAAGCTTGATTCCTAAGAACGCTACATTCAATCACTATTTAGAATTGTTTGCAGGGAAGCCAAGTCTTCAATATGTACAATGGTTTATGAACTCATTGAAAATCAGTATCTTTACAATGATCCTTACATGTGCGAGTGTTCTGTTTACAGGATATGCTTTCTCTCGATTCCGTTTCAAAGGAAGACAGAATGGTTTAACACTCTTTCTATTACTACAAATGATTCCTCAGTTCT
>JAAYNU010000249.1 GCA_012520695.1 Erysipelothrix sp. | reverse complement strand
TATCAGACGATTCAAGGGATCAAAGCAGTTGATTGCGTATGCTGGCACAGACCCACATATCTATCAATCAGGAATTCGCGAAGGAACACACCTTAGCATATCGAAAAAGGGTAACAAAAACTTAAGAACAATTCTTTATTTGGCGACGTCTTGTCATTTGCGGTTAAAAACAAAACACACTACGGTGATAACAGAGTTTTACACAAAGAAAAAGCAACAAGGCAAACCTCATAAGGTTGCGCAAGTTGCTTCATTGAATAAATTATTGAAAGTAATTTATTCCGTGTCTACTAATCAGACTATCTTCGCTTAGATAGTTTAATTATACAATATTTTCAAAGAAAACGAAATGATAACGTTCTTTTAAGTGTGACTGAATATGCCAAAATTTCTGTAATGATAACTCTTGACATTCATTAACTAATTTCTTTTGCGAAAAAGTTGCGTAATCAACTGACAATTTCACAAGTCGCTTGTAAATAGTAAATCATTTTCAGTCTTTGCCATCAACAACACATTTGGTGTCACGGAAAAAACCACCCTTTCTCATTATTCTCATATTCATCATGGACTATGATCATAGGGGATAGCCAAAAAAAGAGGCAATTCAATATGAGTAAAATTGTTTTAGTCAAAGCGAACCATGCAGGGATCGCAGCCGCAAACACGATTCTCGATAATTACCCAGGAAATGAAGTGGTTATTATCGATCGCAATACAAACCTAAGCTACTTAGGATGCGGTACAGCTCTATGGGTCGGACAACAAATTCCAAGTTTTGATAATTTGTTTTATATGAATAAAGAAGCATTCACCAGTAAAGGTGAATGCTTCTTCAATGGATACAGATGTGACATCAATTGACTTCGATAATAAAGTCGTCTATACCGATAACGGTGAAAAAGAAAATTAAAAATGCCGTCATTTTTAAAATGACGACATAAGTAATTAAGTATGGACTGTAGTCCACCAACACCAGATTTTAAAGAACCCGCAAAGTGAAGTGAACCCAATAATTGGTCCTTCGCAAAGGCTGGATCTTTTTTTGTATTCTAGACTATATTCATAAACATCATGACAAGATAACTCACTAAGACTACCAAGGCAGAAATAATGAAGCCATGGACCATTGGCGCGATGCCTGCTTTTTTCATTTCGGATACATTGGTGGATAAACCAATCGCTGCTAACGCCATTACCATGAGAAATTTACTGATGGTTTTGAGATTGTGCGCGATACTGGGTGTAATAATTCCCACTGTATTCAAAAGACTCATCGCAATAAATCCTGCAATAAACCACGGGAAGAGTGATAGAATTGAAACCTTTGTGGTACTTTGTTTACTCTTATTACGCGTCATAATGAATGAAAAGATTAAGACAACGGGAATGATGGACAAGGTTCGTGTTAATTTAACCATCGTCGCTATCTCTCCAGCATTCTCAGAGAATGCATAGGCCGTTGCGATGACACTCGATGTATCGTTGACTGCAGTTCCTGTCCACAGTCCAAAGGAGAAGTCGCTCATTTGAAGCATTCTTCCGACGATTGGAAAGAGGAAGATCATGGCCATATCAAACAGGAATGTTGCACTCATGGCATAGGCAACACTGGAATCATCGGCTTCAATGACCGGCGCAATTGCCGCGATCGCTGAACCGCCACAAATGCCCGTACCGGCTGATATTAGGTTTGACAGCTTCCAGTCAAGGCCCAGGGCCTTTCCGATGAAATAGCCGCCTCCAAAGCAAGTTAAGAGCGTAAATACCATAACCCACATTGAAGTTTTACCCACTTCGACGATAATACCAATGTTTAGGCTTGCGCCTAAAAGGATAATTGCGAACTTTAGAACGCGCTTGGATGTGAATTTTAATCCCGCATCGTATTGTTTTGGTAGTTTGATGAATAACCCCATCATCAAAGCAATCAAGGATGATCCAATGATCGCCATTGGAATCGCTTGTTCAATGATGATTGCGAGTATTGCTAAGATAAGACAGGCCCCCACACCCCATATCAAAGCAAAAGGCCCTGTGGCCTTTTGTTTGCTACTTAACAAGTAAGTCCTTTAGAGCACTCATGCGCTCACCGAATATTTTTAATGTCGTATCAATTGCTAGGGTATCGCGCATATCAACGCCTGCATTCGCAAGAACATTGATGGGGTAGTCTTTGCTTCCTGATTTTAAGAACTCAAGATAAGGTTGTGCATCACCACGATTATAGATTGTTTCACTGAACAATGTCGCTGCTGAGAACCCTGTTGCGTATTGGTATACATAGTAGTTGTAGTAGAAGTGAGGAATACGAGCCCATTCGATTTGAATTTCAGGTGTCGTAATTTCTTCACCATAATAGAATGCATTCATATCACGGTAAGTTTCTGATAAGAAGTCTGCTGTTAAAGCAACACCGTTTTGATCTGCTTTATGAATTGTATGCTCAAACTCCGCAAATTGTGTTTGACGGAATACTGTTCCCTTAACCGTATCAAGGTAGTGGTTAAGAAGGTATGCTTTAATCTTTGGATCTTCATATTGGTCCAGTAAATAGTTCAATAAGAGATTTTCATTCGTTGTTGATGCTACTTCAGCAACAAAGATTGAATAATCACCATAGATGAACGGTTGGTATTTGCGCGTGAAGTAGGAGTGCACTGAGTGCCCTAATTCATGAGCAAGGGTAAACACGTTATCGATGTTTTCTTGCCAGTTCAAGAGAATGTAAGGTGCTGTTCCGTAAGCACCGGATGAATAAGCTCCTGTTCGCTTGCCTTTGTTCTCAACAACATCAATCCATCGTTCTGAGAATGCTCGGCGTAGTACTTCAGTATATTCTTCACCTAGAACAGATAATGCTTCTAAGATGATAGCTTGCGCTTCTTCATACGTGAATTTCAAATCAACGTCATCAACCATTGGGACATAAATGTCATACATTTGAATGTCTGATAGGTTTAGAACTTCTTTTCTTAACCCTACGTAATC
>JAAYNU010000248.1 GCA_012520695.1 Erysipelothrix sp. | reverse complement strand
TCGTGATATTAAAACCACCCGTATAAGCCGAAACATCCATGAGCTCACCCGCAAAAGAAAGGTGAGGATTGATTTTTGATTTCATGGTCTTAGGATCAATCTCCTTAAGGTTCACACCACCGTTGGTGATCGTGTAAAATGAATGTGGGAATAAAAAAAGCGATATATCCGTTATAATAGTTTTACGACAAACTATAAGGAGATACATCGCATGTCTATTTTAACACAACTAAACGTAAATAATTATCTTGATTTACTACAATCGCAATTTATCAAATCAAACAAGAAAATCATCGATCCTCATAACCAAAACTTTTCGATTAGGAACTATGCTTCACTTATTGAAAACTTAGGTCAACTATTTCAAGAATATTGCAGAGACACCTTCATCCGCACACTCGAAGAAATTGATCTTGCTTATGAAAAATCAGAAATAAGGAAACGTGATTACTATATTAAAACGCGTCGTAGTCGAACCCTTGTTACCGTATTTGGTGTTATCACTTTCAAACGCATTATCTACCAAAACCGTTATACAAATAGGTGCTTTACTTATCTCGATAGAAAAATAGGGCTCCCTAGATGGGACACTTACGACGCAACCATCAAATCGATGATTTGCGAACTCTATGCGGATCAAAACTCCATGATTAAAGTTGGTCAAATCATCGGCGATCGAATATACGCACCTTACTCAACCTCACTGAAACGACACCAATTCAATATATCCCGTCAAACCGTACATAATACACTAAAATCAACATTACTCACTAAACAACGCTTCAGCCTTTCTCAAGAAACACCGAAGGAACTGTACATCATGGCTGATGAGAAATATGTGCCGATACAAAAAGGTGAAACGGCGAAAACAATGGTCAAGTCCGCGGTCATCTTTGAAAACATCACGAGAGAACACAAGCGAACCCGACTTATCGGTAAAACAATTTATTCAAGTGTCGAGACCTGTTTTTGGGAAGACATTTACGACATCGTGTCGGAAAAATATGACATCGACAAAATCGAGAACATTCATATTATGGGTGATGGTGCCAATTGGATTAAATCAGGCACTCATCAATTCGAGAACGCTCAGTTTTCACTTGATAAATTTCATTTCAAGCAAGCTGTAAATCACATATCAACAACACCCGAAATCAAGTCAATTCTCATTAGCAACATCGTCAATAATCAAAAGTCAGTCTTCAAAGAAATTATCTCAGCTTTAGTTGAAACCACTCCAGCATTAAGTAGAGCAAAGACAATCGAAGATAAAAGTGACTATATTCTCAATCAGTGGTCAGCAATCCAAGCCAGTTTCCACGATACAAAGATTGGGTGCAGCATGGAGTCTGCAATCTCTCATAATCTGGCATCAGTATTTACCAGTAGGCCTAAGGCGTACACTAAAGAAAATCTGAGATACTATATAAGTCTTAGAAACTTACATTTGAACAATGTAGATATTCGGAATCACTATTTGGACACACTTAATGAACCACGAAACAAAAAACATTATAAAGAAAAAGAATCCTTTGATTTCTCCATGTTCGAAGCGAAGTCATCATACGATAAGTCATCGCGCTCAAATTGGGTCAAAGGATTCATCAGCAAAATATAAAACTATTAAATGGACTTAGAAATATTCCCACATTCATTTGACACTAACTGAATACAAGTACATTAGAGAACACAGAGTCAATCAAGTTTCTATCATGTGTAATACAAAAGATTGCTCCCTGATATCCATTCAACATCTCATAGATTTCCCCAACAGATAAGGGACTGAGGTTTCGAGTGGGTTCATCGAGTAGGATTAATGGCGGATTTTGAAGCACAAGTTTTAATAGACTGATCTTTGCCTTCTGCCCACCTGATAAGTGTTTGACAGGCGCATTCATTTCACTCTCCTTGAATTTCAAACTCCCAAGTCTTAGCATAATTCGATTCAATTCATCGACTGATCCTTCAATCACTAAGTTTTCGATAGCAGAGGATTCAAAATCTAAATTCTTACGATAGTCCTGATGCATCATGCCATATTCAAGTGTCAAAGAGTTTTGAAGTTCATTCAAGAAACTTGTCTTACCACTCCCGTTTCGTCCAACCAAGGCAATTTTATCCTGAGCAAACAGTTCTAAATGATAATTATGTCCCAATACCTTGTCTCCAATAAGTAACTCATCAAGATTAAATTCAAACAGTCGTTTATTAGTGATTCTCTCTTGTGCATCAAAGTGAATCGAGATACTTTCCTCTACATCTCTTTTATCTTCTATTATTTCTTTATCGATTCTTTTCTTCATCGACTTCACAGACTTCATTTTCTTAGCAAGTAAGCGCCCTTTTTCAGGCTCATTACCTTTTGTGTTTCTTAGGCTATTATTAACGTTTTGGTAGAGTTGTTGCCACCTTAATTCTTGCTTGCGTTTAACACGCTTTTGATTATCGAATTCGGCGTGTTGTTTTTCAATCCCTGCTTCTCGTGAACTCACATAGGCATCATACGTTCCATTATAGACAGTGATCAGAGATCGCGTCTTTCGGTGTGTCTGTTCAAAGTGAGTGACTCTTGTCGCAACGTTTTGAATCAATCGTTCATCATGCGAAACAAATAATATGGGTTCTTGAATGTCATTCATCCATTGTTCCAGGTACTCAAGACTTTCTAGATCTAAGTCATTACTTGGCTCATCCAGGATATAACAATCTGCCTGAGTTAATCGAGCCTTAACAAGTTGAATCTTGACGCGCTCTCCTCCACTGAAACTCTCAACGGGTCTATCTGTATCTATCGCTCCAAGACTTGTATTAATCTCTCGGACAAAGTCCGCATACAGTTCCCACTCCTCTTCAATACAGTAATCCAGTACCGATAAACGAAGATCGTATTTTGTAATTTCTTGTGAAACATAGGAAAAAACGATGTTCGGATCGCTCATCTGTCGTTTAATATTCAAATCCTTTAATAATTCTGTATCTACCAATGATTTTAAGTAGACACTCTTTCCATTACCCTCTTCACCTATTAATGCGATTTTATCACCTTTGGCTACGGATAAAGAAAAAGGGCTGACTAAGTGTCGCCCCAACAATGTTTGTATTTCTACAGTAAATGTAAACATGGGAAAACTCCTCCTTTTTATGATTCATAATTTAAGAAAGAGCAATCTTCATGTTCCCACCACCTATCTATTAACACTATATCACACATAATAAAAAAACTCACGAATGTGAGTTAGAGGTACGTTTGAATGGCTTCAATCATCGCTTCTTCAGAATCAACTAAGATTCCGTT
>JAAYNU010000247.1 GCA_012520695.1 Erysipelothrix sp. | reverse complement strand
TCTTCAGGGCAGGGTGCAATTCCCTACCGGTGGTAAAGCCCACGAGCTTGTAAAAGCATGATTCGGTGTAATTCCGAGGCCGACAGTAAAGTCTGGATGAAAGAAGATAAGCGTTTTATACGTTTTTTAGTGCTCTGGAATAGTTTCTTATTCCAGAGCTTTCTATTTTTCGTATGTCTTTTCTGCCTTGGTTTTTATACAAATCAAGGTTTTTTTAATTGGAAAGAGAGGAGAAAAAATGCAAACAAAAGATTTTGAGTTTATGTCAATAGCTTTAACACTAGCAATACAAGGACAAGGAAAGGTATCTCCCAATCCGATGGTTGGCTGTGTGATTGTTAAAGAGGATCAAGTTGTTGCACAAGGATACCATGAAAAGTATGGTGGATATCATGCAGAGCGTAATGCTCTAATTCATGCGGGTGATGAAGTAAAAGGTGCTACAGCCTATGTAACATTAGAGCCTTGTTGCCATTATGGAAAAACACCTCCCTGCACGGATATCTTGATTGAAAAAGGTATTAAGCGTGTTGTCGTTGGGGGTTTGGATCCAAATCCCCAAGTAGCGGGACAAGGTGTCGATATTTTAAGGAAACATGGGATTGAAGTTAAAGTCGGTGTTCTTGAACAAGAGTGCAAAGAGCTGAATCATATTTTTATGCACTATATAACACATAAGAAGCCTTATATTGCGCTTAAGTTTGGAATGAGTCTGGATGGGAAGATTGCGACCTGGTCGGGTGAATCCAAATGGATTACCTCACAAAAATCACGCGAGCACAGTTATGCTTTAAGGCATCAGTATTCAGCAATCCTGGTAGGTATTGAAACAGTGATTCAAGATGATCCAATGTTGGATGCAAAAAAGAGTGAGTTTAAAAACCCAACTCGGATTGTCTGTGATACACATTTACGTATATCGGAAAAAAGCAAGATAGTTCAAACTTCGAGAACAATACCAACAATTATTGCGACTGCATCAGATGACAGCATTAAAAAGAAAAACTTACAAAAATTGGGTTGTGAAGTACTAGAAGTCGAAAAACTAAATGATCATCTTAATCTTGAAAATCTTGTTTTAAAAATTGGGAATCGTGGTATTGACAGTATCCTTGTTGAAGGTGGCGGTATCATTCATGATGCATTTTTACGCAATCAGCTTGTGCAAAGAATTCATGCGTATATAGCCCCGATTGTAATTGGTGGACAGCATGCAAAAAGTGCGGTATCTGGATTTGGATTTGAAGCTTTAAAAGATGCACCTCGATTTAAATTTAAGAATGTACAACAAATTGGTGACGACATCTATGTGGAAGGAGAATTATAAGCATATGTTTACAGGGATCGTAGAGACAGTAGGATTTGTGAAAAGTATTCGTCGTAAAGATAAAGCGATTGAATTGTTTATTGATTCTGCTTTAATCTGTGAAGATCTAAAATTAGGAGATAGTATATCAGTGAATGGTGTTTGTTTGACCGCAACATCCATTACAAAGCCACAGTTTAGTGTTGATGTCATCCACGAGACAAATCGTAGTTCATCACTAAACAAACTTACATCAAATTCTAAAGTGAATCTTGAACGTGCAATGCCAATGAATGGTCGTTTTGGAGGACACATTGTTAGTGGTCATGTAGATGGTGTGGGAACTATTCGAAAGATTCTGAATGATGGTAACTCAATTATTTATACGATTGAAGCGCCTGAAAATGTTATGCGATATACGATTGATAAAGGGTCGATTACGATTGATGGCATAAGTCTTACCGTAGCCAGTGTTTCTGAACGCTCATTTCAAGTAGCGATTATTCCGTTTACTGCGAGTGAAACAACTCTTTCTTTGCGAAAGGTCGGTGATACGGTTAACTTGGAATCGGATTTGGTTGGGAAATTTATTGAAAAGATGGTTAATAATACCACACGTTAACAGGATACTAGAAAGGAATATTATTTATGTTTAATACAATTGAAGAAGCTCTTGTTGCACTTCAAGAAGGGAAAATTATTATTGTTTCAGACGATGAAAATCGTGAAAATGAAGGAGACTTTATTTGTGCAGCTGCATTTGCGACACCAGAAAATATTAATTTTATGGCAAGCTATGGTAAAGGACTTATCTGTATGCCTTTAAGTGAGTCATTTTCAATGTGGTTATACTTCGCTCAAATGCGGAAATACCCGTAGTAGTCGAAACATGATCCACAGACTCTGTAAATGCTGTTTCGTGATTATCGGTATTCTTTTCT
>JAAYNU010000246.1 GCA_012520695.1 Erysipelothrix sp. | reverse complement strand
TATCTTACATGGCAGTCTATTTTTCTCCTTATATTCATACCCCTTGAATATCTCTAATAGAAACTGCATTATTTTTCCCCTTATAGATTAGAAAAAAGCCGCATATAATAGGCTTTTTTCATTTATGTGGGTCTTATTTCAGATTGCGTGTTATTTCGATTGACTTATGCACTCCTTTTCTCTATAATTAAATAGCGTTTAGGAGTAGGTGAGAAAATGTTATTTATGAGATCAGAACTTGATCAATTACAAACACCACGGATTGAAATCAACGAGGAATTTGTATTTGACCAAAATCTTATAAAAGAGCATCCTCGCTGTACTGAAATCCGTGATATCTTCGTAGTCGGTCATATATATTATGACCACCATTCATCACAAACCATCGTTGATCTAACAATCAATGGTATAATGGTTGTACCTTGTGCTATATCATTAAGGCCTGTTGAATTGGATTTAGATATTCGACTTGAAGAGATGTTCAGTTTCGAAGCAATTGAAACTGAGGGTGAAGGTATTTATGTTGAAGGTGAAGCACTTGATTTAAGACCTTATTTAATCGGGTCAATCTTAGCTGATGTGCCACTCGCAGTTGTCCATCCTGATATCAAAGAGTATCCAAAGGGTGATGGCTGGGAAGTGTTGACTGAAGAAGATTATATAAAACAAAAAAGTCAAGAAATAGATCCAAGACTTGCGAAATTAAAAGATTTCAAATTTGAATAAATAAATGGAGGTGAAATGATGGCAGTTCCAAAAAGACGTACATCAAAATCAGTAAAGAACAAACGTCGTACGCACTATAAATTACCACGTGTAACATTAGCGAAAGATCCTGAAACAGGAGAATATCGTTTACCACACCGTGCTAATCGTGAAGACGTCAAATAATTGTAAATAAATCTTGGTGAAAACCGAGGTTTTTTTATGTGAATTTATGGGTATTATTTGTGAAAGTAGGTGTATTTTATGAATCTAATCGCTTCCTTAGCAATCCTATTTTTAATTAATAAGGTAAGAACCTTAAGCTTTTGGTATGCGCTAATCTTCTTTATCTTAATGTATAGTTTTTTCAAAACAATCAAGAAGAACCGATATAAAGTACTCGCACTTGCTGCCCTATCTTTCATTATCATCACAATCAATCCCAAATTACCCATGCGGACAATCGCACCAGTTAGAACCTATGAAATACTGAGTGTTAATGAATCCACAATTTCTAAAGTCGGAACCTATCACGTGAATGACTTCCATATCGATGAGGTTCACGCAAGCTTTGATGAAGGTGTTAAGTTCTATGAATACAGTAATAAGGTTCAGGCCTATGAAGCACTCTTAGAAGGAGATATCGATCGACTCGTAATCGACCGTCTTAAAAAAGACTTATCATACGACGTTCGTTCCGTTTCAACGATTGAACCCAAATCATCAGACACTGCGATTAAGGATATATCATCTGAACCCAGCTTAATCTTTCTTACGGGACTTGATACTGAAGGCGAGAGTCTTGTAAGGTCTCGATCGGATATGAATATCCTTATTGCGTTGAATCCCATTAATGAAACAATCACTATGGTATCCATACCCCGCGATACCTTCCTACCACTGTCATGTAAAGATGGTGCCATGGATAAATTGACTCATGCTGGTCTTTACGGAGTTGAGTGTCAAATCAATACACTCGAAAACTTATTTGGACTCCCAATTGACGCTTATGCGCGAACTCACTTCAGTGGGTTTGTGAAAGTGGTCGATAGTATGGGTGGAGTTGATGTTGCGGTTGGGGAAGATTTCCAAGACTTCAAAGAAGGCGTTGAACATATGGACGGTACTCGAGCACTGAAGTTTGCGAGAGCAAGAGAAGAAGTTAGTATGGGTGATGTTGGACGCGGAGAGAATGCCCAAAGATTGATCAAAGCTTTGAGTGAAAAAACGGATGTGTTAAGTAGTAAAATTGAATTATTGAAAATATTCTTTGATGAAGTCGAAACTAATGTGGATTCCAATGATCTGTATCGCTTGGTTAATCGCAAGAATAATTATATAATTGAAAGACAC
>JAAYNU010000245.1 GCA_012520695.1 Erysipelothrix sp. | reverse complement strand
CAGTTATTAAAGCTGCAGTTGAAGGAGACTACAACTTAGCACTAGCTGCATTCAACATGAACCCATTAATCCAAAGTGGACACAACAACGTTGATATGCTCAACGAAATGCTTGTCGCAAATAAGCACTACTTGCCACAATTTAAAGATGTTATCGCACAACTTGAAAAAGACGGCGTTACATACGTAGCATAATTAACCAGCAGTTGGCTTAGTGCCAGCTGCTTTTTTCACACAGAAAGAAGGCTTTATGAAAAAAATATTTATCAGCGATCTGGATGGAACACTCCTTACAGACGACAAGAAAATCACAGACAATACCCTAAGCATCATCAAGACACTCAGAGACCAAGGACACATGGTTGCCATCGCAACCGGAAGACCTTACCCCTCTTCAATTGGAACTATTCCAAATCTAAAAGAGATATTTGATTTCGCAATATTCAACAACGGTGCCAATATCCATGACTTTAAGGACAACACCATTCATGACCAGTTTCCACTGAGCAGTGAAATCGTAAGCCAAATCATCAAGGACTACCGCCCCCTTGGCGCAAATCCAATTCTATTCAACGGATCTACAATGTTTGCTGACTTTGAAAACAACTATACATCGCGCGTCAGCGACTTCCTCAACGTACAATATACAGACGTACTTACAAGAGTCCAAGAAACACATGAGAAAATTATCTTCTCAGCATATGGTGAAACCATGGACGCGATTGAAGCCCATGCAATCAAACACCCCAAAACAGAATACCGCGTATTTAAATCCCAAAGTGAACTGATCGAGTTCACAGATCCACGCATCAATAAATGGGTTGGTATTGAGTACTACTTAAACAAGTATAATCTTGATCCAAAGAGTGTCATTACATTTGGAGACAATGATAATGATATTGAAATGGTTGCTAATGCCCATACAGGCTATGCAATGGAAAACGCAACCGACGCAGTAAAGGCATCCACTACTTTCCATGCGAAATCAAATAACGATGAAGGTGTCTATGAGATATTAAAGACTTTCGTCAAATAAAAAACAGAAAAAATTTTCTGTTTTTTTTATCGGACAAACGTTGTTTCTTCCACAACGCCCGTGTTCTTTTCATAATCAAATGAGAATATCATCGCATATAATAAGTCCAGTACTAATTGAATGGCAGTTCGAGATGAATACGAAGCCATCTTAGTAACGAGTTCTTCTTGTGGTGGTACATGAATGACCTCATCCGCATACTTGCATAGTGGGTTTTCATTGGGTCCTGTGATCAAGATATATTTGAGACCACGAGCATGTAAGTGCTCTGTAATCCTTAAGTTATCAGCACCACTACCATAATAAGAAATCAGTATCGTTAAGGAGTCCTTAGGTTGTGTTGCTGTTTTCATGAGCTGGAATCCCGTATTCATTTCAAGTTGTGTATCAATACCGATACGATACAACTTATATTGAAATTCCAAGGCCTGTATTAGAGACTGCCCTGTACCATATAAATAGATATGAGGGCTTTGAGAAATACGCAAAGCCACGCGTTCTATTTGGTCTTGATCGAGATGATTAAATGTGTCCTGCATCGACTGATAGTTTAGATTCAAAATGGAATCCATAATCGAAGCAGCTGATGAATCCGCACCAAAGGGTAAATCAGTCGCAATACGATTTTTAGAAATACTAAATGAGGCTAAGTCCGATGCTAAAAGAACCTTAAAATCCGCAAACCCGTCCATGTTCAAACGGTGACAAAAACGTGTGATGGTAGCAGCAGAAGTATACGCTGCCGCAGCCAATTCATGAATGGTCATTTTCACAACCTCACGTGCGTGACTCAATACATAATCAGCCACAACTTGCTCCCCATCCGAAAAATGTGTCTCATTTTCAATACGATTCAATATCAACATGACTTTACCCCCTTTTGTTCTATTATACATTGTTTTAATGAAGAATATTATGTATAATGAATAAGCGTTACGGAGGATTGGTCGAGTGGCCTATGGCACCAGCTTGGAAAGTTGGCGAAGCGCAAGCTTCCGAGGGTTCGAATCCCTTGTCCTCCGCCATATACAATCTGCACCCATTATACTCACTGTATAGTGGGTTTTTTATTTG
>JAAYNU010000244.1 GCA_012520695.1 Erysipelothrix sp. | reverse complement strand
CTATCAATGGAAACCCTCTATAATAATTACCATATTTAAATAAAACTGAACCGCCGTATACCGAACGGTACGTACGGTGGTGTGAGAGGACGATAGTTAGAGTAACTAATTATCTCCTACTCGATTACAAATTCATTCGATACATAAGACTTAAAGTCTTCGCGTCGTTGATCGTTTCATTTTTTATAGCTTCTTTGATTTCATCCAGTGTCATGGTTCTGACATTAATATCTTCATCTTCATCAAGGTCTTGTCCAACGTAGTGTAAGTCACTTGCGGTGAAGAGATAGAGTGCTTCGCTCATAACTGCAGGAGATGAATAGACCTTACCAAGCGGAGTAATAGTTTTTGCCTCATATCCTATTTCTTCTCTTAGTTCTCTGCGGGCTGCTTCGAGTGGTGTTTCTCCTGCATCAATCTTTCCAGCAGGGAATTCTGTAATAGTTTCTTCGATTCCGTATCTGAATTGATCTACGACAAAGTAATTAATGCCATCTTTAGTTGCGGCGATACATACAGCGTCAGTGGTTTTAATAACTTGTGCATTGAAGTCATCGAACTCGGCTTCATAAAGATCAAAGATGACTCCTTCAAAAATGTGAGTTTCGTTCTTCTTATTCACCGCTACCATCCCTTCGAATATAGAATCGTATGAGCATACCAAACATAATCACAATAAGTATTATGCTTATGTACCATATAATGGGGGACTTAATGATATACCATGATAGAAAAGTTACAAATAGGATTCCTGACATGATTAGGTAATTTTTATCGTTGGATGCGAATTTAAATGCGTCTGAGAGTCGTTTGAACATGATAATACCTCCGGTACTGTTCTTCTATCTTAGTGTATTTCCTACTTTTACACAATCTATTGTGTATTATTTTATATCATATTATGCTTTGTCCAGGAGGTAATTATGGAAAAGTATTTTGATGCATTCACAATGATTTATCGAAGAAGAGTGGGTGCATATGGGATTGAGAATAAAGAGATGATGGAATCATTCAAAGATTGGATCATTTGATCAATCAAGACCCATCGTTGAGTATTATAGAGAGGCTTCAATAGAGCTTGGAAAATGTGAAGTATGGATTCCAATCTTTTGATTAGACTTGTGAGATTTTAAGATAGAATCTTATGGTATAATAATAAAAAAGAGGTGTGGGCATGGGATATTTTGTGACGTTAGAAGGGCCTGAGGGCAGCGGAAAATCAAGTGTAAGTGCACTTGTTAGTGAATACTTTAAAGACAAAGGGCGAAGTGTCGTGCTTACACGAGAACCCGGTGGAATTCCTATTTCTGAGAATATCAGAGAACTGATTTTAGATCCAAATAATACTGAAATGGATGATAAGACCGAAGCATTACTTTATGCAGCAAGTCGTCGTCAACACTTAGTAGAGAAAATCTTACCTGCACTTTCCAATGGGAGTCTTGTTTTATGTGACCGTTTTATTGATTCATCACTTGCTTATCAAGGATATGCGCGTGGATTAGGAATTGATGAAGTGTATGAAATTAATAAGTTTGCGATTGAATCACATTTACCT
>JAAYNU010000243.1 GCA_012520695.1 Erysipelothrix sp. | reverse complement strand
GGGCCCGCACCATCAATGGCTTGTCCCAATGCATTCACAACTCGACCTAAAAGAGCGTCTCCGACACCGACTTCAATAACATGTTTCGTACGATACACAAGATCGCCTTCGCGCACAAGTGCATCATTTCCCATGAGCACAACGCCAACCTGATTTTCTTCAAGGTTCAGTGCTAAACCAAAGACATCATCACTGAATCGAAGCATTTCCCCCGATAGTACTTGATCAAGTCCTCGTACAAACGCAATACCATCACCTACTTTGAACACTTTACCAACATCAAGATCATGAGTCTCAAAATTGATCTCACTAATTTGTTCTTTGAGCATGTGAAGCATCATTTCTGATTGTTTATTCATTTTACACTACCCCGCTTCTTTCAAAACCGAATCCAGACGTTTCTTAATACTTGTATCAAAAACATCGTGGTTAATACGCATTACCATTCCTTTAATAAGCGATGCATCCACGGACGCAACGCGCTCAATGCGACCTGTGTAGCGTGCTGTTACCAAAGCATCAATGGCTGAAAAATCACTAATCTCTACAGCGCTGACAATTTCAACGCGAACGAGTTCGTGATGTTCAATCAATAAGTCTCGATACAGATCCACAAAACGGTCGTAATCAACTAACAAACGAGATGCCTGCATGATTTTTAATAATTTAATGACTTCATTTGAATAGCCTAGTGATTCAAACAATGGATCTAGAATCGATGGATCAGCATAGGTGCGTGTGAACACAGCCCTGACTGACTCATCTTCCAGCATTGTTTGAAACGATAGAACTGAATCATAGAATTTTAATGAACGCTCTAGTGCTACTTCATAGAGCGCTAAAGCATACACATTCAGGCTAATCATGATTTGCCATCGCCTTCTCAATATCTTTAATCATAGAATCGTGGTCAAAATTAACATCGTGAAGTACTTTGCGGTTGACATCAACTGCAAGTCCCACCATTTTCGAACTCACCTCAGAATACAAGTCCTGACGCTCCTGTTTGAAATCATCTTCTAATCGCTTACGTTGAGCATCGATGCTATCCTGAGCAGAATCAATAATGGATTGACGTTCCTTTTTGGCACCTTCAAGCATTTGTAATTCCAATGCCTTCGCACCACTGACAACAGATTCATGTTCTTTCTTCGCTTTTTCGCGAAGTTCTAAACTTTCCTGTTTAAGGACCTCAGCAGCAGCCAAGTCACTTTGCATCTTTTCTGCTCGCGCATCAAGAAACTTCATCACCGGTTCATGCATGTACTTTTTGTACATAATAAAAATAACACCCGTCGCACAAAGTTGCGCGAGCATCGTGAGTATTTGAGGAATTAACTTTTCATCAATCGGTATATTCATAAATTAAAACATGAAGATTAACATGAATGAAATCAACATACCATAAATGGCCGCTGTCTCAGCAATCCCAGCTCCTAAAATTAACATTGAACGAATTTGTTTCTCAGCATCTGGATTTTTACCCACTGCCTCAACTGCCTTAGCAGCTGCATACCCTTGTCCAACTGTTGAAAAAATACCTGTCATTACCGCAAGTGCCGCAGCAATCGCAACCAAACCTCTACCAATACTTACTGTATCCATTATAATATCCTCCTTAGTCTTGATATTCGACAGCAATTAAAATTGATGTCAATGAAATAAATATAAATGCCTGCAAGAATGCAGAAAACAAATCAAAATATAAATGTAACATCGGGGCAATAATAACCCCAAACCAGTTAAATCCAAATAAAGGAATGAAACTAGATACCCAAGCACCAAACGAATAAAGCATCGTCATAATTACGGTACCGGATAATACGTTACCAAACAAACGCAACGATAATGAAATTAATGGTGCAACAGCCCCAAAGAAATTGGGAATCACAAATAAGAAGAACGGTTCAAAGAAACTCTTGATGTACCCCTTAAAGCCATTCATATCAATTTTTGCATATTGTATTAAGCAAAACGTAATGATCGCAAACACTAATGTTACTGAGAGCGTACTCGTTGGAGCACTTAATCCCAATAGACCCATCATGTTCGCAAGTAATATATAAATAAATACCGAGCCAATATAGGCTGCCATGCGCTTACCATGCTTCTCTCCCATGTTGTCCACCGTATAGTTCGTGATGGTTTCAACATACAAGACAGCTTTCAGTGCGAATCCACTTACAGGTTTCATCGGGTCTAAATCTTTTAATGTGCGACCAGCAAAGTAAAATAGAAGGCATAAAACCACCGTTAGTATCAGTATTGAAATAACCTCAACTTGCACGAGCCACACCTCCCTTCAAAAACATTAAGAAACGATCCACAATATAGGACGCCGCTAAACTGTAGGCGCTGATAATATTTGGGATGACAAATGCCACACCCAAAGGCAACCATAATATTACAAATACGAATATTATATATGCGACATATCGCCTCGTCTGGAATGCATCATCGCTCAACAATTCTTTGTAGAATCGTTCACGAACAAACGCAAGAATCGACAAACAGAGATTACCCAGTAGCCAACCCAATCCTAATGGTAACTGATAGAGCAATAAACCCACTCCTATAAGCACTATTAGAGAATATTTAAGCATTCGCACCACACTCCTAACAGATGAAATCATACACCTTTTCGACCACACTTTCAACTGAAACAAATGTGGGATTCATACAATAATCATGCATTCGTCCTTACGATAATGTATTATATGTAAGGAAACGAGGAATACTATGAAGAAAATAGCATTAATTACTCTCCTTATTATAGTAGCCATTGCGGTTACAGTAATATTAGTAGGTAGAACACCGACAAAAGACGGTGAAGCATTGGTCTTTAAAACAGACGAAAATAAAGTATCAGTTTCAGAATATTATGAACTTTTGAGTTCGTACTACGATGACAATTATATTTATCAACGGTTTGAGAAAGACTTAATATCTCATTTAGAAAAATCAGAAACAGCACTCGCATCCGCGAAACAAAGTGCCGAAGCATTACAGTCACAATTCAACGAAAGTCAGAACCCAGAACAAGACCGTGCGAACGTCACACTGACACTCACAAGCCTTGGCTACTCAGGACTCGATGATCTTGAAGAATACTTCGCAAACTATGGAGCTCGAACAGAATACGTTCAACGTTATGTATTCGAAAATCTATCGACGATCTTCGACGAATACCAAAGTCAATTCAAACCACGTTATGTCAGCCACATTCTATTCAAAGTGGAAGACCTCGAAAACGTCACTGAATCAGAACAAAACACCATGAACAATATCAAGAATCGCATTCAAAACGGTGAAGCATTTGGAGACCTCGCAAAAGAGTTCTCAGAAGATGGTTCTAAAGAAGCCGGTGGAGCCCTTGGATTAATGGACAGCACTACAGAATTTGTGAAACCATTCCTAGACGCAGCACTGGCACTTGAAACAGATGAACTCAGCGAATGGGTTGAGAGTGAATACGGATTCCACCTCATCGTTGTGGATACATCAGACAAAGAAACACTGATGAAGGATTCATACCTTGTCAACAACATCATCAACAGTATGGTAAGCGTCGACAAAGAGGCAATGAAACAACTGATTGATGAATCAACGGTTGCATTCCAAGACGAAGCAATCAAAGAAACAATTTATAAAGTATTACAAACAGAGGGAGCAAACTAATGAATAAGAAAACATACGCATTATTAATGATCGTTGCCCTCACACTCACAGGATGCGCAAAGACAACACTAAAAGACGATGCAGCCCTCTACACAATTAACGGTACTTCTACCAGCAAACAAGACTTCTACACATCCATGAAAAGCGGTGATGATGGAACTGTCATTATCAATGCTGCGAGAAAAGACATCTTAAGCACATTAGAAGTAGATGAAACAAAGGTACAAGTCCTAATCGATGAAAACATCAAAGGAATCGAAGACATCTTCGGCGAGAACCTTCTTCCTTATATTCAAAGCTTCGGCTTCGTAGATCTTGAAGACTTTATCGCGAAACAAGTAAGACCGTCAGTCATCATTGAAATTAAAGCACGAGAAGCACTCGATGCATCAGTAGATACTTTGGTGAAAGACTACGCGATTAAAGACATTCAATTCATCCAATCATCCGACAAGGCAAGCATTGAATCAATCAAAGCAGCATTTGAAGCAGGAACAAAACTCAGCGACATTACACTCGATGATTCCATGAAATTCAACGAAGGCATCGTTTCAAAATCAACTGAAATGCAAATCAAAGAACTAGCTAAGTATGTCTCCTCAGACCAAGCAATCGGCCTTAGTGAAGTCATCTACGACGAAGAAAGCAACATCTACTTCATCGTTGATAACCGACTCCTTGAAGACGAAGAAACAATTATCAACAGCGTCCTCAACAACGAGAACTACATTAATAATTACAGCGCAACACTCTTCAAAGAACTCGGCTTCAAAGTCTACGACAAAGACCTTCTAGCGAAGATGAAACTGTCATTCCCTGACTACGTTAACTAGTCATTAGCACTCGAAAGAGTGCTTTTTTTGTACTCAAAATTAATTAATCTTCTAATATGGTGAAATATTCAGCACCTTTTCTATCGCATAAAAAAAATGCGCTCTCTTTTTATATAAGAGCACATGTGATATTTACTATTTTTAATTCTGTTTATTTTCCTCAATCATGCTTAATTGAATGCGTGATTTTTGGACGTCTACTGCCACAACCCAAACCTTGACAACATCACCTACTGCGACGACGTCACTTGGATGTTTTACGAAGTTCTTACTGAGTTTAGAAATGTGAACCAGTCCATCTTGTTTAACGCCAATGTCCACAAAGGCACCGAAGTCGACAACGTTACGTACTGTACCGTTTAATTCCATACCTTGTTTTAGATCCTCTAAACTGAGGACATCAGATCTTAATAAAGGACCACTCATATCTTCACGTAAGTCGCGTCCTGGGCGCATCATAGCAGCCAGGATATCTTCGAGTGTTTCTTTACCAACTGATAAGCGGTCACTTAACTCATTCACTGAAATGGATGAGAGTGCACTTGTCGCAGTCTCTGTTCCTAGATCTGTGATTTTTAGCTTAAGGTCTTTGAGGATTGCTTTTGCGGTAGTATAGGTCTCAGGGTGAATCCCTGTACTATCAAGAACGTTTTTCGCATTGGGTATTCTTAAGAACCCAATGGATTGTTCAAAGGACTTTGGTCCTAAACGTGGCACTGTTTTGATGCTTGTACGCGATTCGAAACTTCCGTTTTCTTCTCGATACATAACAATGTTTTGAGCAGTTGTCTTTGTGAGACCGGCAACGTGTTCAAGTAATTGAGGTGATGCGGTATTCACATCAACACCAACCTGGTTAACAGCCGTTTCAACGATGAAGTCCAACTGAGCACTTAAGTTCTTTTGAGATACGTCATGTTGGTATTGACCCACCCCAACGGATTGAGGATCAATCTTCACGAGTTCTGCCAAAGGATCTTGGATTCTACGAGCAATTGAAATTGCCGAACGCTCTTCAACTTGTAAGTCAGGGAATTCTTTTCTCGCAAGATCAGATGCGGAGTACACTGATGCACCCGCTTCGTTTACGATGAGATAGAATACAGGATGCTTTGCATCTTTAATATTTTCTGAAACGAACACTTCTGATTCACGTGATGCGGTTCCATTACCAATCGCGACCATATCGACTTTGTATTCTGCTAAGAGTTTCTTAAATACTACAGCAGCTTCATCCATACGAGATTGAGATGCAGCGTGTGGATAGATTACTTTAATCTTTAATACTTTCCCTGTCTCATCAACAATCGCAAGTTTACACCCACTTCGGTAAGCTGGGTCAAAGCCCATGACGACTCTACCTTTAAGTGGTGCTTGTAATAGAAGGTTTCTTAAGTTTTCACCGAAGACATTAATCGCGCCCTCTTCTGCTTTTTCAGAGAGTTCATTGCGAACTTCTCTTTCGATTGCGGGTTTAATAAAACGCTTGTAGGCATCAAGATATGCACAACGTACATATTCAACGGATGGAGCGTGTGTTTGATTACCCACGATCTTACGGTCGAAGTACGTTGCGATGCGGTCTTCATCGACTATAATGTCAACTTTTATGACGTCTTCCTTTTCTGCGCGATTAATCGCTAGAACGCGATGACCTTGCATTGTTTTAACGGTTTGCGTAAATTCATAATACATTTCATAGACTTGACGAACATCGAGTTCTTCTTTTTTAAGGGCTGTTTTTAGTACAGCATTATTAAGTGTGAAATCTCGAATCCATGTTCTGAATTCTGCTTCATCACCAAAGGTCTCGGCCATAATTTCATGAGCTCCAAGTAGAGCATCTTCAATCGTTTCGACTTCTTCAGAGATGTATGCCTTAGCGCTTGCCTCGACATCATAAACACCTTTGAGTGAAAGTAGATCAAGAGCTAGCGGCTCAAGTCCTTTTTCTTTCGCAATTGTCGCTTTTGTACGACGTTTTTGTTTGAAGGGACGGTAAATATCTTCGAGTGTTTGAAGAACACTCGCTGCATGAATGTCTGCTGTGAGTTCAGGTGTTAGTTTATCCTGCTCTTCAATCAATCTTAAGACTTCTTCTTTACGTTTCTCAAGACTTTCTAAGTAAGCATGACGATCTCCAATAAGGCGTAATTCAACCTCATCAAGACTCCCTGTCATTTCTTTTCGGTAACGTGCAATAAATGGAATTGTATTTCCATCGGCTAATAAGTTTAAAACTGAATCAATGTTTTTAGGATCGAATTGCTTCAACTCCTGTTTTAATAAATCTATTACTGTTTGTTCCATAGTACTTCCTTTCAAAAAAGTGCTTTCGCACTTTTATTTAAACTCACTCATTTTTCCTTCATAAACAATTTCAAAATTTTTATGATGTTGAAAATCCTCAGGCTTTACTAAAAATGCCGGCGTTTCCCATAACTTCACGTCCGCTTCTTCAATTACTTTCGCAACGAAGTGTGAACAGTAGTATGCATTTTCGCGTGAGATCTCACGACCCACTGCGGCTCCAAAAAGACCGATGAAATTATAATGATAGCGATTCATGTTCTCTTTAAAGAAATTAATGTTGTTTTGAATGCGATCATAACTATCACAATCAACATTCATCTTTAGAACCAAACACGTCGTGTTTGAAAAACGCTTAAACGTCCCGTCATAGAAACTTTCTTCTACGAACCCTCCAATGGAGGGGTTACGGGGTTGTTTGCGCCCAAAGCTATACAATGATTTAAATTCTGGGTCAAAAGAGATTGAGCAGTGGTTGTAGCGAGATTTAGTATAAAAACCAATCAAACGCGTCAGCACTGAACCCGTATCACTTAAGACAACATAAATATTTTTTGTTTCCATTATCCAATACCCTCTTTATTAGTAGAGATATTATAACACCTTTAAAAAATATTCACACCTGTTCAATTTCACGCGGTACTTTAGGTAATCCAGGCATCGTTAAGACACGTCCCATATAGACCACCACGAAGCCAGCACCTGCTGAAACCCTAACATCACTCACATGGACATCGAATCCTGTTGGAATTCCTAATTTTTTAGGATCATCTGAGAATGAATATTGTGTTTTCGCAACACAGATTTCTAAGGATTGGTCTGAATATGATTCCAAGAATTCATCCACACCAGCGGCATAAGTAACCCCATCAGCACCATAGATTGATTGCGCAATTTTAAGTATTTTATCTTTTATGTTTAGTTCTTGTTCATAGGCAAACTTTAACTGCGGAGTTTCATGTTCACAGTCAATGATTGCTTGTGCTAAATCAAGCACACCTTTACCACCTTCTTGGAACGAACGTGTCTGTATGCAACCCATTGATTTAAGGTAATCAAGTTCATCTTCACCATCACTATCGAAGTGATTCAAAGCAAGCACTACTTTTTGATTGAAGCCTTGAAGATTCTCAATGTGTTTTTGAGCATGTTTCCAGCCCTGTTTTACAGCATCAAGATCCGGTGTATCTAAATCCTTTAGAGCAACGCCCCCATGAATCTTAAGCGCTCGGACTGATATCACCATGACGACAGCATAAGGATTAAGATTGGCTTGTCGACATTTAATGTCAAAGAACTTCTCTGCTCCTAAGTCTGCTCCAAAGCCTGCTTCAGTAATGACATAGTCATAATGAGCTAAGCCAGTCTTCGTTGCGATGACTGAGTTACAGCCATGCGCAATGTTTGCGAAAGGACCACCATGAATAATGGCTGGTGTGCCTTCAATTGTTTTTACTATATTTGGACGAAGCGCATCTTTAAGGAGTACCATCATTGAATCTACTGCCCCAAAATCTTGAGGAGTCAGTACATTACCATCTGTGTCGTATGCGACGTTGATCTTTGAAATTCTTTCTCGTAACTCATCATACGATTCACTCAGACATAGAATCGCCATGATTTCTGATGTTACTGTAATATCAAATCGGGACTTACGTCCATTCATTAAATCAATACGGCGAAGTGCACGATCATTCATATCCACAACGCGATGCCATAGGACTTCTTCGACGTTTAAAACGTTGCCGTGGAAGATGTGATTATCCACAAATGCCGCTAATAAGTTGTGTGCTGAGGTAATTGCGTGGAAGTCACCTGTGAAATGGAGGTTAATAACCTCACTGGGCTCCACAGTACAGGCACCACCGCCCGTTGCTGCACCCTTCCTACCAAAGTTAGGTCCCATCGAAGGTTCGCGTAGACAAGACACTGCTGAGACTCCCAATTTATTGAGGGCCATTGAAAGACCGATGTTTAAGGTCGTTTTTCCCTCACCTGCTGGTGTGGGGTTAATCGACGTAACTAAAATCAATTTACCTTTTGCTTCAGAGTCCATTAAGTCTAATGATAATTTACCAATACCTTCACCGCGTGGTTCAATGTCGAACATAGTATATCTCCCTTATTTGAATCTTGACTGATTTTTTTTCATAAATTCCATTAATGCGAGTGTTGAAATGTACATAACCGGAATTGCGATTAATGTTTTAATTAAACGAGGCCAGAAGATGACAGACATGCTTTGTCCCATAAAGAGAACTAACCAAGCTGTGTTCATCAATAGGTTAACAATTAAGTTATCAAGAACTGTAGTGACTAATACCCACTTCTTTGTGTCCTTGTTTTTTTGGTACAGTAAGCTATAGATTAAAGCGCTGCATGCAGCCGATATCGTGAAACCAACGATATAAGGTCCTTTAGGATAAAGAATCATCCCAATCAGATCCGCACTCACCGCAATGAATAGCCCTGCTCTCCAACCATTAAAATATCCAACCCATGCCATTCCTAAGAACGTAAATGTAATTCTTAGAAAAGTATTCGTAATTCCTACAAACTGTGTGAGTAAGACTTGGATGACAATCATCAAAGCATATCTCACTAAATTTCGAGTGTTTAACATAAAAAAAATCCCCCTTTTCAACAGAAGAGAAAGACCTTTTTTATGGATGCGATAACACATCGCACACGATGTGCTT
>JAAYNU010000242.1 GCA_012520695.1 Erysipelothrix sp. | reverse complement strand
CGAATAAAGGCGTAACGATCATTAAACAAGGTGTATCAAATTCAAATGAAATATCGCAAACTGCATTACAGGTTGCGTCTCAAAGTGATGCAATGTTTATCATTACAGATAACATGATCGCTTCTGCTGCAGGACTTGTGGTTGATAAAGCGAAAGAAAAGGGCATTGGGGTGTTTATGACAGAGTCCGGTCAATTTGATCAAGGGATTCTGGCATCCGATTCAATTTCATATGAATTGTTGGGCATACAAGCAGGACATATGGTATCGGACTTATTGCTAGGAAATAAAGATGTTTCACAGATTCCTGTAGAGACATCAAAAGAAACTGAGTTATTGGTGTCACAATCGATGGCTGATGAATTGGGAATTGTATTCCCTGATTCGATTTTAGAAAGAGCAGACGTTCGTTAGGAGGGAGTTTAAGTGGAGAATATTTTATCGGGGGCAATTATTGGTTTTATGGTCGAGGTTTTAATACAGGGTCTCTTGTATGGTTTGATGTCAATGGGAGTAATGATGTCATATAAGGTTCTTGATTTTGCGGACTTGTCTGTTGATGGAACCTTCCCTCTTGGGGGTGCTGTTAGTGCAATATTAATTACAATGGGTGTTAATCCATGGCTTGCGTTATTGGGGTCATTGATTGCGGGATTAGTTGCTGGGTTTATGACGGGCTTCTTCCATGTCAAATTGGGCATCGCTGGATTGCTGTCTGGGATCCTTGTTATGACGGGTCTATATTCGGTTAATTTATGGGTAACGGGGGGGCTTCCCAATGTCCCTATATATAAGGAAGCAAATCTCTTCTCAACGGAGTGGTTGGTGGACTTGAATTTACCGGGCTGGTTAATCAGTAATTATAAGTTGATTGTGATGATCTTATTAGTGCTTGTTGTTAAGTTAGTTATCGACTGGTTATTGCGCACAAAAGTTGGTTACCTAATGAAGGTTACTGGGGACAATGAGTCCTTAGTTACGAGTTTAGGTCATTCAGTGGGTGCAGTAAAAATATTGGGGCTTTCGATTTCAAATGGTATTGTTGCTTTAAGTGGTGGTGTTGCGGTTTCTGTTTCTCGCTACTATGACATTACTTCGGGTACGGGGATGGTTGTATTAGGATTGTCTTCTGTAATCTTGGGAACAATGTTATTGAGTAAGCTTCGAATCAAACAAACGACGATGGTTATTGCGGGTTCAATTATGTACCGTTTTATTGTTGCTCTTGCTTTATGGCAAGGGATGGAACCTCGTAACATGAAGTTGATGACAGTTATTATATTTGTAGCAGCAATCTTATTGAATCGATTTGTCAGTGGTAAGCAGGAGGTAATTTAAATGTTAAGCATTCAAGGAATTAATAAAAAGTTTAATTTGAAAACTGAATCGGAAACGACTTTATACCAAAACTTGTCACTGGATGTTAAAGAGGGTGAGTTTGTTACGATCATCGGTTCGAATGGTTCGGGTAAGTCAACGCTACTTAATTTAATTTGTGGGCAAGTTGCTCCTGATAAGGGTAGTATTGAATTTCTGGGTAGAGATCTATTGAAGGTTAAGAACTATAAACGATTTGAAAAGATTTCTAGGGTCTATCAGGATCCTGTCGCGGGTACGTCTCCTTCGCTTACGGTATTGGAGAACTTATCGCTCGCTCTTGATAAAGGGAAACTTTTTAATCTTAATAAGGCTGTTCGCTCGGATATGAAATCTTACTTCGTTGAACAACTGCGTTCTTTGGATTTAGGTCTTGAGGAGAAGTTGGATGTTCGAGTGGGTCAGTTATCGGGTGGTCAACGTCAAGCGTTGAGCTTACTGATGAGTCTGATGAATGAGCCTGAGATGTTGTTGCTGGATGAGCATACCGCTGCCCTTGATCCTAAGAGTTCAGAAACAATAATGGAGCTGACTCAGGAAATGGTGTCGAAGCGATCGATGACGACAATCATGGTTACGCATAACCTTCAGCATGCGCTTGATTATGGATCGCGCTTATTGATGTTTCATCAGGGTCGTATCATTGCGGATATCTCTGGTGATGAGAAAAAGAGTCTTGTTAGAGAAGATTTAATTAAGCTTTTCTTAGAGAATGATGAGTTATTTGTAGAGGTGGTTTAGGCCATCTCTTTACTTATTTTGATAGCTTTAAAAAGAAATAAAAGAAAGTGTGGAATAGTGTTGACACGCCCATGGGGTAATGGTATTATAGTCAAGCGCTAAGGGAAACCGGCAACGCAAAATGGTCTTTGAAAACTAAATAGGAAACATACAATTT
>JAAYNU010000241.1 GCA_012520695.1 Erysipelothrix sp. | reverse complement strand
TGTTAGTAAGTACTGAACACAAAGACGAAACATTCACAATCAAATTTGAATTTGACTTTTCACAAATCGATGAAGAAGCATTCGATACATTAGGTTACGGATTCGAATACGAAGACATCAAAGACATCAATAAAGTAAAAACATCATTTGAGGACTTAGGTTTCACTTGTGAGTAAAAGGCCCAATGGGTCTTTTTTTTAGATTCATCAACTCATTATTAATGATTTTAAAAAAGAACCACATATGGAATGTGATTCTTAATAATAATTCAATCTGTCATAAAACGAGATCGCAATTAAACACTTAGATACCTTTGTATCAATTGACTCATTACAGTTGATGCACATATCAAGAAGACCTAAGTCTTTTGTAAACTCAACTGAGAAGCGATGCGATACACTTGAGTCGCTACTAAACTCATGTAATGTTTCCTTCAATACCGATACTATTCCATCCAACATGGGATTATAATAACGCTGTTTTCCCGCTTTAATTGCGAGATCTAAATCCTTTATCATGTAATGCAGACTCGAAAGAGACGCAAGAAAATAATCTTCAGAATCCACCATTTATATACGACCTTTCAAAACTTCTAACATACTATATCATATTCCACAATCGATTTCCAAACTAAGGTATAATGGATTTAAAGGAGATGAATCATGATCACTTTAAGAGCACTCAGTGCATAGGATATGAAGCCTTTATGGCACAGTGCTTATCGTACTGAATTCCCAAAATGGGCTCAACTCAATGCACCGTTCTTAGATGAATACCTCATGTATACTTTCGACGAATTTCTCGTAGAAGAAGGACAATGGTATCTTCCTCAATGAAAAACTCATTGGCATCGTCTCATATACACTCAGTAAAATGACGATACAAACAGGTATTATCATTTATTCAGAAGACCACTGGGGAAAAGGCTATGGTTATCAAGCGTTGGCCCTTTGGCATGATCACCTCATGCGAATCTTTCCAGATACATATCGCATAGGCTTTACTACCTGGTCAGGTAATTTAGGTATGATCGCGCTGGGTGAAAAACTTAATATGAAATTAATTTAACGCATTAGTGGAGCACATATATATAAAGGTGTCTACTATGATAGTCTAAAATACGAAAGCTGAAAGGACCCCAACACATGGACCCAATACAAACATACATCGAAGAGATCGATGAAAAGAGAAGACCTGCATACGAGAAACTTTTAGACATTCTCAAAACGAACTTGCCCAAGGATTTTGAGCTGAAGATGCAATATGGTATGCCCAGCTTCGTAGTACCCCGCTCACTCTACCCAGAGGGTTATCATACGGATCCGAAAATGGACTTACCTTTTCTATCCCTAGGGATTCAAAAAGGACACATCGGTATTTACCACCTCGGCATCTACGCAAACGAAAAACTCTTATCTTGGTTTCAAGAAGAATACAGCAAACAAGTTCCCACGAAACTGAACATGGGGAAATCCTGCATCAGACTTACGAATGTTGATAACATACCTTATGATTTGTTTGCGAAGCTCGCATCTCAAATGAGTGCTCAAGAATGGATTTCGATTTATGACAACAATATTAATAAATCAAAATAATTGACACATGGAAATAAATAGAGTATTATACATTAAATCGAAGAACAAGAGAGTAATCTATCAAACGTTTCAAGCGAGTTAGGGTTGGTGTGAGCCTAATAAACAATAAATAGATGAACCGCACTTGGGAGATGCACGTTGAACTTACAGTAGGCGTAGCCGCAAACCTGGCGTTATAGGAGAGTGGCCCATATAAATCTGGGCAATTAGAGTGGTACCGCGTATAACTAAACATACGTCTCTAGATTCATATCTAGAGACGTTTTTTATTGTTTTCTAGGATATGGCATTCATATACACAAAGGAGAACCTATATGAAAAAAATATTAATCGTATTATTCGCATCATTCTTACTTGTTGCTTGTGCAGACAAGCCAAAGGCAGACACACTCGTAGTCGCGACATCACCAGACTACGCTCCCTATGAATTCATCAATCCAGATAAGAACGGCGCGATCGAAGGATCAGACATCGTATTAGCACAATACATTGCTGATAAACTCGGAAAAGAACTTGTCCTTGAACCCGTTGACTTTGCTTCTATCCCATCAGGCGTAAGCTTAGATAAATATGATATCGGAATTTCAGGATTTACATTTACTGAAGAACGTGCAGAAATCGTTGATTTCTCAATCACATACGATACATCAGAATCAGCTTGCCAAGGAATCTTAGTTAAAAAAGATGCTGTTGATCAATACAAGAGCTTCGCAGACTTCTCAGGTAAAAAAGTTGCAGCACAAAACGCATCAGCACAATTAATGCACGCAGAGAAAAATCTAACAGGCGCAGACATTCAACTCGTTGCGAAAACTGACGACGCAATCCTACAATTAAAGAACGACAAAGTTGACGCTATCGCGATCTCATGTGCAGCAGGTGATATCTTCATGCAAAACAATGATGACCTCATCATGTCAGATGTACAATTCGAAGTTGATCCAGATGATGGACAAATGGTTATTGTCTCAAAAGAAAATCCTGAACTACTCAAACAAATTAATAAAATCATTGAAGAAATAAACGAACAAGGTCTTTATACACAATGGTTCTTAGAAGCTCAAGAAGTCGCAACCGACCTCGGACTGCTTGATTAAGGATGATTACTAATATATATAAACTTGCCAGTCGATACTGGCAAGTATTCTTCATAGGAGCCTGGGGAACACTGTGGATTTCCCTTGTTGTTGTCCTCTTTGGAACACTACTCGGAGGCTTACTAGCCCTGGGAAAGATGTCCAAGAAAAAGTTCGTTACAGTTCCCGTTAATTTCTACATTGAAATTGTTCGTGGAACACCAATTCTATTACAACTCTATTTCTTCAGTTATGGAATCAGTAAGATTGTCCCCTTCGCACTTTCAGAAGTGACATGGATCATTCTTGCCCTAATCTGTAACTCATCAGCATACGTCGCAGAAACAATTCGCTCTGGAATCGGCGCTGTTGATAAAGGACAATTCGAAGCCGCAAAAAGCCTTGGACTGTCTAATAAAAATATGATGTCAAAAATTATACTACCTCAAGCAATCAAGAATATCTTACCAGCACTTGGTAACGAGTTCGTAATGATGATTAAAGAAACATCACTGGCATCCATTTTCTTCATCCCATCGCTCATGACAGCAGAAAGCATTGTGTCAGGACGATCTGGATTGAAACTGGAATCACTTATCATTGTAGGTTTAGTCTACTTGATGCTTACATTCCCACTATCAAAATTAGTGCAATACTATGAAAGGAAGTTCGCTAAAAATGACTAATGAACTAATTAAAATTTCAAAGCTAAATAAATCATATGGCAAACTTCACGTACTCAAAGGTATTGATGAAACAATACATAAAGGAGAAGTTGTTTCCATCATCGGACCATCAGGTTCAGGGAAATCAACATTCCTACGTTGCCTTAATCTCTTAGAGAAACCAGAAACGGGATCAATTCTCTTCAAAAATGAAGAACTCTTAAATCCTAAAGTGAACTTGGATTCCATCCGCCAACAAATTGGAATGGTATTTCAACACTTCAACGTATTCCCTAATCTCTCAGTTATTGAGAATATCACACTCGCACCGATTCTCGAAAAGAAAGTTCCTAAAAATGAAGCAGAAGCTCACGCTAGAGAACTCCTTGCAAACATCGGACTTGCGGATAAAGAAAACGAATATCCAGAGAAGCTCTCAGGTGGACAGAAACAACGTCTCGCAATCGTTAGAGCCCTCGCAATGAAACCAGAAATCATGCTCTTTGATGAACCAACATCAGCACTTGATCCAGAAATGGTTAAAGATGTCCTTGATGTCATCAAACAACTCGCAGTCTCTGGAATGACTATCGTTATCGTAACCCACGAGATGAACTTCGCGAAAGAAATATCTGATCGCGTGCTTTTTATGGATGGTGGTATCATCCAGGAACAAGGAACACCGACAGAAATATTTGAGAATGCACAAAACCCAAGAACACAAGAGTTCTTGGGTAAAGTACTCTAATGAAAAGGGGCTGTAACGAAATGAACTGTTTAGTTCATTAAGTAACGGCCTTTTTTTGTACTTCATTTGTGATCACGAAAAAAAACTCCTCTTTCTGTAGTAACGCAATTTATATATTTGCGTTGTCTACTTTATGGGGAGCATATCATAACATGGTGTTTAATTGTAATTATATTATAACGATTTTATGAGAAAAATAGTTTACCTAAACCTCCAAAAAGTGTA
>JAAYNU010000240.1 GCA_012520695.1 Erysipelothrix sp. | reverse complement strand
TGCTTCTAGAACAGGTAATGAAAAGGATTCATACAAAGAAGCGCTGATAAAAAGATCTGATTTTCTAAGCAGATTTCCTATTTGGTCTTGCTTTGGGTTTACGAAGACCGTTCCAATTGGATTAACCGGTTCATCAGGGCTAACCCAATTGAGCCTCATTTTATAACCGGACCTTTTTACAAGAGACAATGCTTGTTTAATAACACTTATGCCTTTGAACTCGTTGCTCTCGCTGCCAATGATTGTCACTGTAAAGTCTCGCTTTCTATCCTTTTTATTCACTAAATCCGGATAGAATACTGTGTGGTCGATGGCGTTATTGATTATCGATGCGTCCCGAGCAAAAATTTTCCTGATTTCTTCGGAAGCTCCCTTAGAAACCGTAAATATAAATGGAACGACAAGAAATTGTTTTAATATATAGTCTTTTAACCTTTCACTAACATTATCCCATGAAAAAAGATGATGGTCTCCCTGTTCAAAATATACAACCGGTGCGATTTCTCTTGCAATGCATTCATATATTTCTCTCCAATAAGTTGCCACAATAACATCACACTGCGGTATTCCCGTCGCCAATTCCTTTTCAAATGGAACCTGAATATAATGAACGTTCTTGTGGATTGGAAACCATGTGGGTTTTTCAAAATGTGATACAATCGTTGCGCGCTGGTTGAATCTTGTAAGATGATTCACATGTTCAAAGCATATTTTTGTACCACCGCATATTCCAACATGCGTCATCACATAAACGATATGAAGTTGATGGTGTTCATGTTTGATCTTTGATATATAAAGCTTCTGTTTTTTTGCATGTTTCAAATGTTTTTCTCTTCTTAAAAACTCTTCTTTTCTAAAGTCCTGTAGATTAATCATGCACATCTCCTTTATATCATGTATGGTTAATTTTCGTATTGGTCAGATAAACTTATCAATCAATCATTATCCAATTACCCGTTGAATGGCTGATTTAGCATGAAACGCATTAAGATTGCCTCCTTTCACAAAGTACCGTAGTGAGTCATATCCACAGAGTTCCGCCCTTAGCGAGTAGTATTTTAGAAACATCAAGACGATTCTTCATAAATACCAGCCATGTCGAAAGGCTAAAATTAGAGTTGTATTTCAATGAATCCGTCTCTTTTCTTTCATTGAAGCAATACGACGATCGATGTAGATACACTTAATCATACCCTCATATTTCTTCAGAAGTGAAGAAACCGCAAGTAAACTGTTTCCATTTATTATGAGGTTATCATTGATTTCAAATCTTGCAACGGGTTCTTCGCCATCAACAGTATAGCGCTCGGCATTTACGAGTACCCTTGGATAAAGAAGCCGGTCAATCTCATCCGGGGAGCATCTTATTGTAAAGTATCTCGCTGCGATTCTGATCTTCCTTTGTCTGACCGCCTTCAAGCACACAGTCTTTATAAGGGAAAACAAGTTCTATTTTGCCAGCGGTAGAGAGCAAATCCCCGTTCTCATCGGCAAGGCCGATTTTGTTTTGAAAACGTGTATAACTGTCCGGCAGGAACTGGCGGTTGTTGATTGTCCATCAAATTTCTCCTTGTCAAAGACGAGCGCACCTTCCACATCGGTGAAAAACGCTTTTTTGTATCTGCATTACCGAGCAAGAGACGCAGGAAACCGATATCCTTTGC
>JAAYNU010000021.1 GCA_012520695.1 Erysipelothrix sp. | reverse complement strand
GTGGCGAAATAAAAGGTAAGGTAATACAAATCAATGACTACTCAACGGTTATCTCTCATCGATTTCAAAACTATAAAATCATGACATCTTATTCTGGTTCATTAGATGATGTAGTTATTGTATCCGGTGAATTAACTACAGAAGAACTCAGTGTAAGTGATCGCTCGAAGCGAATAGTTGGGAAGATTGAAAAAGTAGAAGAATTCAGACTATCAAAAAAAGGAAAGACAATACGCTCATTTCTTTGGAATCAATTTAAAGATGACTCATTTCTCAGATCAATCCTCTTTAACGAGTACTTGGAAGATTTTCCACTCATGTCATCACTTTCGATGCAGTTAGGTGGATTACTTTCCATGGTAGCCTATGCTCTTCGTTATCGCTTAGAAAGAAAAGACATCAGAAGCATCCAATTGGTGATGATTGCGGTGTACGGAGTCATCTTTGGGATAAGTTTTGGTGTTTTAAGACTATTCATCAGTAGGCTGAAATTGTCACGAGAAAAACAAATGGTACTACTGCAGTTCATCTATCCGAATACAGTATTATACCTAGGATTTATATATCCTTATGCCCATGATCTAATCAAAGGATTCAGTGCTCGATTGAAAGAAGTTCCTAGATATGTGGTTTATCCCATATTGATGAGCCTTACTACGCATAGGATAAATTTTATTGAAATGCTTTTTTATAGGATACATCGCATAGTTTGTGCGCTTCTATTTGTATTAGTACTTTTGTCTTTGGCAGTTCCACTTGGACCGTTGGTTTATTCTTTCGCGAGTTTATATCAAACTACAATGACATCCTTCACGCGTTTTATTGTGCTTGGGAAAATCAACGTAATCTTTGTAGCGATATTTCTAATACTATCCTATCAAAGAAAATTACAGTATGGATTAATCAGCATTCTCATTGGTTTTGTATTGATGGTTTACCCACTTCATACACGCGTAAGTTTCCTTAATGTAGGACAGGGAGATGCGACACTGATTCAGATGCCCTTTAACGCATACACAATTCTAATCGACACAGCACATCCCAATGCCCAATCACAACTTCTCAAGAGCTTGAATCGTTATGGTGTAAATAGAATAGATGAATTAATCCTAACACACGATGATTTGGACCATGTGGGTAATGTGAATGCGATAAAAGACAGAACACAAAACATTATTGATCAAAAACATCAAGATGTACCATTTCTAGTAAAGTACCTAGAAGATGTAGAGTACGAGGACCCAAATGCCAACAGCCTTATCTTCGGGTTCAATACTGAACGAACTTCCTTTTTATTAATGGGAGATGCAGGAATTGACCAAGAACGTGTGTTAATTAAAGACCATCCATTTCTTAAAGTTGATGTATTAAAATTAGGACATCATGGATCAAAAACAAGTACTTCTGAGGACTTCCTTTCGAGCATTCAACCCAACTATGGAATTGTAAGTGCACATCCTCGGGCCTACGGTCATCCTCATGTAGATGTAATGAATTCACTGTATCAATTCCTTGTGAAACCCTTATTAACCCATGATTCAGGGAACATTCGATTTGTTTCGGGTTTTCTTTTCGATTAT
>JAAYNU010000239.1 GCA_012520695.1 Erysipelothrix sp. | reverse complement strand
TTCTCTTAAAAGATGATATGACACCTCGTGGAACACGTATCTTCGGACCGGTTGCTCGTGAATTACGTGAACATAATTTTATGAAGATCGTATCATTAGCACCAGAAGTGTTATAGGAGGCTCATATGAAAATCAAACGTGGAGATAAGGTTCAAGTAATTACCGGCTCTTACAAGGGCACCATTGGTGATGTCATTGAGGTTGCACCTAAACATGACAAGGTTAAAGTAGAAGGCGTTGCTTTAGTAAAGAAACACCTTAAACCAAACCAAATCAATCCTGATGGAGGAATTGTTGAACAAGAAGCATGGATTCATGTTTCAAACGTAATGGCATACGACTCAAAAGCTAAAGCTACAAGCCGTGTGGGTTACACAGATGTAAAAGGAACTAAAACTCGTGTCTATAAAAAGACGGGTTCAGTAATTAAATAAGGAGGTATAGATAGATGAAACTGAAAGAACAATATCAGACAGAAGTATTACCAGCATTGGTAAAACAATTTAACTATACTTCTGTTATGCAAGCACCACGCTTGGAAAAAATCGTGGTAAACATGGGTGTTGGTGAAGCAATCAGCAACGCTAAATTCTTAGAAGAAGCAGTTAATGATCTAACAATCATCACTGGACAACGTCCAGTAATTACTAAAGCTAAGAAATCAATCGCGAACTTCAAACTTCGTGAGGAAATGCCAATTGGCTGTAAAGTTACACTACGTGGAGAAAAAATGTATGACTTCCTTGAGAAAATCATCAAAGTTGCTCTTCCTCGTGTTCGTGACTTCCGTGGAATCAGCGCATCATCATTTGATGGTCGTGGAAACTACACATTCGGTGTTAAGGAACAATTAATCTTCCCTGAAATCGACTATGATAAAATCAATAAAGTTCGCGGTATGGACATTACAATCGTAACAACTGCTGCAACTGACCAAGAAGGCTTTGCTCTACTAAAAGAGTTCGGCATGCCTTTCAAAAAGGAGGGTAACTAATGGCTAAGAAATCGAAAATCGCGCGTAACAAACAACGACAAGAAGTTGTAGATCGTTATGCAGAGAAACGTGCTCAGTTAAAAGCTGATGGCGACTACTTGGGACTTCAAAAACTTCCTCGTGACGCATCACCAACTCGTATTCACAATCGTGATTCCGTAGATGGACGCCCTCGTGGATATATTAGAAAATACAAAATGTCACGTATTCGCTTCCGTGATTTGGCTCACAAAGGTCAAATTCCAGGCGTACGTAAGGCAAGCTGGTAGTTAAAGGAAGGAGCTTTCTCAAAATGTATGTAACAGATCCAATTGCGGATTTCCTTACTCGTGTACGTAACGCTTTAGGCGCGAAACATGATATTGTTGAAATCCCAGCAAGTAAAGAAAAAATCGAAATCGCTAGAATTTTGAAAGAAGAAGGATTTATCCGCGACTACCTCGTAAGTGGTGAAGGAATCAAGAAGTCAATTACGGTTGTACTAAAATATGGTCCTAACAATGAACGAGTAATCAGCGGGTTAAAACGAATTTCAAAACCTGGTTTAAGAGTATACGCTAAAGTTAATGAAGTGCCTCGAGTTCTTAACGGACTTGGTATTGCAATCATTACAACTTCAGAAGGTATGCTTACAGATAAGCAAGCACGTCAAAAACATGTTGGTGGCGAAGTCTTAGCTTACATCTGGTAAGAGAGGAGATACACTATGTCACGTATCGGAAATAAAACGATTACCATTCCGGCCGGAGTCGAAGTCGAAATCAAAGCTGGCAATGAGGTGACAGTAAAAGGTCCTAAGGGAACTCTTACGCGTCAGTTCAGCGATCTCTTTGAATTGAAACTAGACGGTGCAGAATTCACTGTATCACGTCCAAATGATAAGAAACTAACAAAACAAATGCATGGTACTACACGCTCATTAATTGCTAACATGATTGATGGTGTAAACGAAGGGTTCACAAAATCTTTGGAACTCGTTGGTATCGGGTATCGTGCATCTAAGACTGACAATAAATTAGTCTTAAATGTTGGATACTCACATCCAATCGAATTTGAAATTGAAGAAGGAATTGAAGTCGATGTACCTTCAGCAACTGCTATTACCGTAAGTGGTATTGATAAGCAACGTGTTGGAGAACTCGCAGCAAACATCCGTGCAACTCGTAAACCTGAACCATATCTTGGAAAAGGTGTTAAATACAAGGGTGAGCACATCCGTCGTAAAGAAGGAAAAACAGCAGCTAAGAAATAGTGGGAAAGGAGATATTGAACAATGGCAAAAAAATTATCTAGAAATCAAGAACGCGTTCGTCGTCATATTCGAGTTCGTCGTAAAGTCAGTGGTACAACAGAACGCCCACGTCTTAGCGTATACCGTTCAAATGGAAACATTTCAGTACAAATTATTGATGATGTAACAAAAGCAACATTAGTAGCAACTGGTTCGGTACAATTAAAACTTGAAAATGGCGGTAACGTCGAAGCAGCAACTAAGGTTGGTGCAGAAATTGCAAAATTAGCATTAAAAGAAAACATTAAATCTGTAGTGTTCGACCGTGGTGGTTATATTTATCACGGACGTGTAAAAGCATTAGCAGAGTCGGCTCGTGAAGCTGGACTAGAGTTTTAAGGAGGAACATGATGAATCGTAAACCTAGAAGAGATCAACGCGAACAAGAATTCGAAGAACGTGTTGTTGTCATTAATCGTGTTACTAAAGTAGTTAAGGGTGGACGTCGTTTCCGCTTTGCAGCTGTAGTAGTCGTTGGTGACAAAAAAGGTCGTGTTGGATTTGGAACAGGTAAAGCAAATGAAGTTCCAGATGCAATTCGTAAAGGCGTTGAAAACGCTAAAAAGAACTTAATTAACGTTAAACTAATCAACGGAAGTTTACCACATGCTAACACAGGTAAATTTGGAGCAGGGGAAGTATTCTTACGTCCTGCATCTGAAGGTACTGGAGTTATCGCTGGTGGAGCAATCCGTGACATTATGGAATTAGCGGGAGTTACTGATGTTCTTACTAAATGTATCGGTTCTCGTACACCAATCAACATGATCCGTGCAACATTCAATGCACTGGATACAATGAAAACTGTTGATGAAGTCGCGAGACTCCGTGAAATTAAAGTTGAAGAAGTCCGATAGGAGGCACTAACATGAAATTACATACTTTAAAATATAATGAAGGTGCTCGCCAAGTCAGTAAACGTATTGGTAGAGGACATGGTTCAGGTACAGGTAAAACTGCTGGTAAAGGTCATAAAGGGCAAAATGCTCGTTCTGGCGGAGGCGTTGCACTTGGATTTGAGGGTGGTCAAACACCGCTTTACAAACGTATTCCTAAACGAGGATTCAATAATGTTAACCGTATCAATAGAGCAGGTGTAAACTTAAACGCTCTTAACGTCTTTGAAGACGGAACTACAGTTACAATTGAAATGCTCTTAGAAAAACGTATTATTCGTAAAAAACTTGACGGAGTGAAAATTCTTGGTCAAGGAACACTCGAGAAAAAGTTAACTGTACAAGCTAACGCATTCTCAAAAACTGCAATTGAAGGCATTGAAAAATTGGGTGGAAAAGCAGAGGTAATCTAATGAGACTAATCA
>JAAYNU010000238.1 GCA_012520695.1 Erysipelothrix sp. | reverse complement strand
ATAACCAGCATCACCCGAGCCTGCATGACCACTCACTTCAATAGAAGTATAGTAATCTTCAGTCTTCTTAACTACTACCTTAATCATGACTGAAATTAAGAAACGATTTCAGAAACAACTAATTTAGTATACGGTTGACGATGACCTTGTTTACGGCGTGTAGAACCTTTTTTAGATTTAAACTTGAAAATAACGATCTTCTTAGCTTTACCTTGTTTTTCTACTGTTGCTGTAACTGATGCACCCTTAACATAAGGCGCTCCAACTTTTAGCGTGCGGTTTTTAACTGCTACTACTGTTTCAAAAACAACTTCCTCGCCTGCTTCAACATCCAATTTCTCTACGTAAATTGTTTGCCCTTTTTCAACGCGGATTTGTTTTCCACCTGTTTCGATAATTGCGTACATAGTACACCTCCTTCTTTTAACAATAAGACTCGCCATTTAAGGTGGATTTCTCACTTAGACCTTAAGTATGAGCGGTTGAGTGTCGTGAAGACATACAAACGTCGCCTATAATTGCTAATCTATTATATACTAGAATTAAATGGAAGTCTAGTAATTATATCAATAATCCCTTATACTTTATCTAAGAAGAAACACAGGTGAACTCCATGAAATTAAAACGAATTCCATTTATAATTTTAATCACTGCACTCTTAGTCTTAAGCGTGTTTTTATTTCGCCCAAAAACAAAGATCGACATGACACACAAGCAATACGGAACCTTCGTAAATTCAAGCTCCAGACGCCTTACTCACTACTCACTTAAAACAGACAGTGATGAACTAAATAAACTGATAGAACAACACGAAATTAAAAGTAATGAATCCGTAACAAAACTTGATTATGAATCAAAAGTCCTTCAAGAACGCTTCCCGAAAATCACATTCACTCAAAAAGACAAAGACGATGAACTCATCAGTGAGTCATCCATCATCTTTAATCTTGATACAGACAAAGAAGCAACAATCAGTGATTTCTTCACACCCCAGGCCATTAGATACCTTACTCGCATGAATCAATTAGAAATGAAAACCGAAGACAACTACAATGAAGCCATTAAGAAAGCAGATATCACCCAGCAAACCTTCGACATTATCGAAGAAGGCATCATCCTCAACAATAAAGAATACTCACTTTCTGATATCAGTGATTATATGAACCCCGATAAACACTATCCCAACACAACACTCAACGTCCCTACTCACAAGAAACTCATCGCCTTCACATTTGATGATGGCCCACACGCTACCAACACCCAGAAAGCAATGGACATCCTCGAAAAATACGATGGCCAAGGAACCTTCTTCATTATGGGACCACGTGCCACAACATACCCCGACATCGTAAAAGAAACGATGGATCGTAATCACCAAATCGCTTCACACACCTACAACCACAAAAACCTCACTAAACTTAGTGATGAAGAATTAAATTATGAAATATTTGAAACAGAACGCGCCATCCAAGCCATCACCCACAATGAAGAACCCCTCATGATTCGACCTCCCTACGGAGCAATCAATCAAGACATCATGAGTAAAATCCCTCGCACCTTCGTTAACTGGAACATTGATTCCAATGACTGGACTCGCGAAGCACCCGAAGTAATCTGTGACACCCTTGTCTCTACCAGTAAAGAAAACGGCATCGCATTGATGCACGACCTCTACGATACAACAATCGAAGCCTTCGCATGTGCAGCAGAAAAACTGAACGCTGAAGGATATCAATTCGTTAGTGTCGAGACCCTTCTCAAGAGTCAAGGCATCGCAATTGAACCCGGCAACACTTACTATCACGGAAACTAAACATAAAAAGAATCCCTTCAATTTTGAAGGGATTCTTTTTGACTTACTTAGTTTTAAAACTTCTCATAACCTGTTTTAGACTGATCTTATTACCGTAATTCAAGGATCCGAAACGATAAATATAAATCGATAAGGATGCTAGAAGTCCTGTTGATACCAGCATAATCACAAGTGAAGAAATAACCGAGATCCATGAAATGCTTGTAAGCATGTAACGGATTGGCATGGTGAAGATTGAAATAAATGGTATATACGATGATACCGCCACAATCTTACTGTCCGGCATTTGCATGGCGAATGAAGCTACCATGTACGCAATAATGAATAGATACGTAATCGGAGCGACCGCCTTATTCACATCCTCAACCTTAGATACAAGTGATCCAAGCGCTGCATAGATAAAGAGATACAACATATAACCTGATACCGAAAAGAAGATGTAGACAAGTGCTGTGTCAAGTGTCATAACGCCACCAATCATTGCGAGAAGTGCAGCTGGGTAATTTCCCCTACTAATGAAGACACCCAATGCAAGAGCCGCAATAACACAGGCTACTTGAATGATTCCCATCAAACCAGTCGCAAGAACCTTACCAAGAATCAGCGTTCCAGGTTTAGTTGAAGTGATTAAGAGCTCCATTGTACGAGAATCCTTTTCACGCGCAACTGAGGTAGAAACGTTAGTTCCATACAGTAGAATCAACATATATAAGATAAAGAGCACTGCGTATGAAATAAACATACCACTACTCGCATCTTTACCCGTAACGATTGTATTGGAAGTAATCTCTAAGTTCATCGTTTGATGGACAAACCCCGCATCAATTCCCGCTTCAGTTAGAAGCTGATCCGTCTTAATGCTTCTAATAATATCTTCAAATACAAATTGATCCGTATTATACGCAGAAATGTCAGATGAAATCATGTCATAGGATACATCACTCTTTAAGTGGAATCCCATCGAAACTTCCCCCGCCTCCACAGCCTGTGTAAGTTCACTCACAGAAGCGTAGATATTAGAATCATCAATTTCCAGCGCAGTAATATACACATCACTGGAATCAAGATCAAAGACAAAACCCATGTCCTCAAAATACGATGGTGAAACAACTTCACCAGAAGGAGGGACTTCTTCACTCGGCGCAAACCATGTGATGAAGGTCGGGATTGTCGCAATTAAGAATGATGCAACTGATAGTACGACTGTTGTGATAATTAAAGCTTTATTTTTGAGAAGCGTTGATAACTCAAAATTGAAAACTGTCTTAAACTGTTTCATGGTTACCTCCTACCTTTTCAATAAAGATGTCCTGTAGACTTGGTTCATATCGTGAAAATAGAGCCAGTGGTGAGGATAATTTTAATAAATCAGCCACAAAGCCTTGTGATTCCATGTTTTCTGGCAAGTTTACTATCGCTGACTTATCATCAAAGCGCCCTTCAACACCTACTAATTCAAGGGACTCTTCAGGATTCAATCCTTCAAACGCAACGCGATAAGCATCATCCCCCATCTCATGTTTGATTTTAGATAATGATCCTTCTAAGACAATACGACCTTTATCAATGATCGCAATTGAATCACAAAATGATTCTACATAGGTCATTTGGTGTGATGAGAAAATAATAATACGCTCATCATTAATATAATCAATCAGAGCATCTTGGAATACTTTCGAGTTCACTGGGTCAAGACCTGAGAACGGCTCATCCAAAATTAAAATATCCGGTTCATTGATAAAAGCTTGCGCAATTTGAACTTTTTGTTGGTTCCCCTTTGACAGTGTTTCAACTTTACGATTCAAATACTCAGATATTTCAAAGCGCTTTGTCCAATACTCCATAGACTTTATCGCCTCTGCCTTAGTTGCGCCACGAAGCATCGCAAAGTAAATCAATTGATCCTTTACAGTAACCTTAGAGTACATTCCGCGCTCCTCAGGCAAATAACCAATTTTATAATCTTTACGGTCAAATTTCTTACCGTCAACCAAAATCTCTCCTGATGATTGATCAAAGACATCCATTAAAATACGAATAGATGTTGTTTTACCAGCACCGTTACGCCCCAAGTAACCAAAGATTTCACCTGAATTAATAGTGAAATCAATGTCCTGTAAAACATGAAAATCATCAAAGAATTTATTTATATTCTTAAGCTCAAGTTTCATACCATGTACCTCCCATGTGAGTGAATCTATTATATCATAAGTCATAGCTGTTCGATAGCGTAAAATGGGTGTGGGAATAGAAAAAGAGATTTATCCTGT
>JAAYNU010000237.1 GCA_012520695.1 Erysipelothrix sp. | reverse complement strand
AACCAGAGTAGGCAAGATGGTTTTATTTGCTTTGCAATAGATATTGATAATGTTCCCATAAATTGTCACAGGAACCATCGCAATTATCATGGTTCTCCCTTGCAAAGTGAACCATAGCGTATGATGCAACGACGAATACGATGAGTATGTACGCTACATTCGTCTCATGGTCCACTCTTACCGAAACCGTATTATCTCGGTATATTTGAAATAAGGAGTTATAGGAAAAGGACTTATTCTATTGGTAATTCTTGTAGGATATACCATCTGAATCGCTTTCTTAATTACGTATGAGCTTCGTAGACTCCATAAAGTAATCACAACACATTTAAAGGATTAACGCGCTGTGATGTACAGTCAATTAATCCTTTAAATTCTTATTGGTAAATATTCTTTGAGATCACAAGATCGTTACTCGAGGCAAACTCATTGTTGAGATACTCATAGTAAGTACCCGGTGTGATAATTCCGTTGATACCGATGAGGTCTAGTCCTGCAGCACCGATGATTTGGTCTGCTAGTAAGACACAGTTAGTACCGGCAACGAAGTATGTTTTAAACTTACCACTGTTGAACTTAAAGAACTTTGCCTCCACATCATGTCGAAGTCGTGTGGCGTAGAAGTCTTTCTCTGGATCATTAGTATAAGCAGGCGGATGCCATTCGTAAATATTGCTTTTGATCTCGGCTAATTTTTGATGAACACCTTTAATTTGAAGCTCATTTAAGTTGAGACCAAATCCGAAGAGTGTTTTTTTACTGTCTTTAATGACGAAGGGAATGTACTGTTCGCTATTCGCTTGTATCAGAACGCCATCACCAATGGAATCGAAGAGTTTATAACTTGATGCATCATAGTTACCATAGGTAATTACGGTATCATCAATTCTAAGGTCTACGTGACCAATCGCGCCATAGCCTTCTTCAGTAACGTGGACGAATACTTCAACGTCTGGTACGACATCAAGCTTGGTCTCTTTAAAGTCTGGTTTCGCATTGACTCTTCCTTCTTCTTTGGGCTCAAGATATGAGTTCACTTCGCTGAGAACTGCACGTGGTACAAGAGCTACTAGGAAGACAGGGAGACTGATTCTAATTTTTCGTTTAATTGTATTTTTATGTCTGTTTGGGATTATTTCACGAATACCATCTCTTAAGTAGGTTAATCCGTATAGAATGAAGTACACCGCGATAATATTGAGGACTGTACCAATTCGTAGGAGTGGGGAAAACATTAATAGGCCACCGTATGCGATGAAGAAGATGCATAGGATGAGATTAATGAATCTACCGTTTACATGATTATTACGATACAAGATATAATTGATTCCACGAACTACTCCAATAACGATTGCGTAGATTCCACATATAATACCGAATACAGAAATCTGCATGTTGGGTGTGAGTAGAATAATAATACCCGTACCCAAGTTGATCAGTGCCATCTTAATGGTTGTCTTCTTATCATCCGTGAATAGTGACTCAAGAATATAACTGATGATATTTCCAATCCCCGCAACAATAAAAGCGATCCCGAATAACCATGAAATGGTTGAGAGTGTTAAGACGGAAGTATTTAAAATGATGATTGCGAATACGACGAATCCAATTCCAATTAAAAAGTTGGAAGCGGTGTTAATTTTTTTAGTATGCATACATTCAGCCTACACTTTCTTCTACTAATTATACTACAAAATGCCCTCGATAGTATTTAGATGAGCAGCATATAAATTAAGGTAGAACTCGCGATGCTTAGAATCGAGTTATTTTTCCATAAATACAAACCAACACAGACACTGCTCGCGAGTACATTCGGCATTAAGTTACCCATTGTGAGGTCTTTGAAACAGTAGACGACAAGGAGACTAATTGTGGCGTAGGGAAGCGCATCAATGATTTTCATGAACTTCTCGGGGATCTCTTTATTCTTCAAAAAGATAAAAGGGATGGACCGCGTTAAAACAGTTGCGAGAGCAATTACGAATAGACGTTGAAACATATTAGAAGGCCTCCTTTGATAAACCTAAAACAATCCCAATCATACTAGGGATAATAAAATACTGTGACTTAAAGATAAGAAGACACACAACACTCACGACAATACCCACAAAACTAGGGTAGTAACGCTTCTCTTTGAGTTT
>JAAYNU010000003.1 GCA_012520695.1 Erysipelothrix sp. | reverse complement strand
CGATCATTAAATGTCAAAGTAACACCCTATGATAATGCGGTAGCCGAAGCAACATTCAAATCAATCAAGACTGAATTTGTGTATCCAAATACGCTTAATACGCTTAGTGAACTTGGAACGAAGCTTAGCGCATATATTTGGTGGTTCAATAATAAACGATTACATTCTACTTTGGGCTACTTGCCAACGGTAGAATTCAGAGAAAATCACTCCTTATAATTATCGTCCACTAAATTGTTGATATACCAGTGTTGACATTCCAGTCCATGAAGTTTCACATATCCAGAAAACGGCATCAGGTGACCATTTATCATGCTTTATTTTATCGATGGCATAGGTTACAAATTCCATACAAGTATTCAGTTTATAGGTCTACGAGATGCTTGACGATTCTTTTGGTACTGGGATTGTCCAGTCTCCGCAAAGTATCGCTGACTGAATATCTGTTTTTGATTCACTTTTTGTACTTGATCGACGGTACCACTCTTGATTTCGTTATTAATCGTTGCATGAGGTCTCTCGAGCAATCTACCAATCGCTCAATTAGAGAATCCTCTGTCATGAAGTGATTAGATTTCAATGCGTTCACCAAGAGATAAGTGTTGTCCTTTACGCGGTTTACTTGTATTATTAGGTTGTATCATTCGAGTATCCCCCATTGTTAGTTTAGCAACTAAATAATACTATGGATTTCTTCGAATGGTACTTTTTTTATTTCTTAGGGTGGATAACTTCATTCTACAATGCGTATTATTCTCTCCTTATTATTAACCCGTTATTTTTAATGACTTCTTGATACCAGTAGAAACTATCTTTCTTGTATCGTTTCAGTTCTTTTTCATCTGTCTCATCGCGATCAACATAAACGAATCCGTATCGTTTCTGATAGCCATTCAACCAACTGAGTAAATCTGTAAAGGACCATGTGCAATAACCCAAGACCTCAACGCCATCAGTAATGGCGCCTTGGATTGCGCGTATATGTTCTTCAATGTATTTGATTCGGTAAGAATCATGAACTTGCCCCTCGCTCAGTTCATCAAACTCTCCTAAACCATTTTCAGTAATAATTACTGGTAATCCGTAACGACTTGAAATGCGTCGTAAACCAATTCTTAGCGCAACAGGATCAATGGTCCAATCCCAGTTCGTACTTTCAAGGTGGTCATTCTTCACAACCTTGACTACACCTGGCATACCAAATTCACCTTGTTCTGATTTCTCGCCTGTATAGTTTGGTTTATTACCATCCATTCCAACCCCATCCAGTGGATTGTATGCTACTGTCATGGATTGGTAATAGTTCACTCCCATAAAGTCAGGAGATCCTTGTTTCAATAATTCTTCATCGCCTTCTCGAATGTCCATATCCACTCCCATAGAATTGAACAGTTTCACTGCGAATTTAGGATAACGACCGAATGCATAAACATCCATCCAGAAATGTGCCATGAAATCATTCGCATTTTCAGTTGCGAGTGCACTCTCTGGTGAACTGTCCGCAGCATATGCTGGAGAATATGCGAAACTTGGACCAATCATCCCAGGATATCCACCATCACGGAATGCTTTAATAACTGAAGCGTTCGCAAGGTTAGCGATATGGTTTACGCGATACGTTGCACCATAATCTGATTTTCCTGGTGGGTGTGATGCCATCATGTATCCGTGCATAACGAATACGTTTTGTTCGTTAATAGAAACCCAATACTTCACTCGATCTGAATAAGCATCGAAAAGTATTTTCGCATAGTTAGTGAAGTCTTTGATAATCTCTCGACTTTCCCAACCTCCATATAATTCCTGTAATGCTTTAGGTAAATCCCAATGATAAATCGTTAGCATTGGCTCGATTCCATGTTTCAATAGTTCATCAATTAAATCACTGTAGAATTGAATTCCCTTTTGATTCACTTCACCACGGCCCTCTGGTAAAATACGAGTCCACGCTACTGAAAAACGGTATGTTTTAAGGCCTTGTTCGGCCATCAGAGCAATGTCTTCTTTATATCTGTGATAATGGTCAACCGCCACATCACCGTTACTTCCCTTATAGGTCTTTCCTTCTACTTTAGAAAAATCATCCCATAAGGAAGGTCCCTTACCATCTTCATTGTAAGCACCCTCTACTTGATACGCTGCTGATGCACTACCCCATAAAAAATCCTTTGGGAATGGCGCAAGTTTTGTATGATCCATATTCATTCTCCTTCTCTACCCCTGTGTACATCTATTCTAGCCCACCGCCCTTTAGTTGTAAACACTTACATCGGATATAGACACAGATACCTTTGAAGAAACACTGTGTTCCCAGATAAATCGAGTAGCTAAGAGGTAACGTAATTTGCGTT
>JAAYNU010000236.1 GCA_012520695.1 Erysipelothrix sp. | reverse complement strand
TAGTCCTATAATAAGCATGCAAAGTAAGAACTTACCTTTATATGTATGAATTATCTTTGAAAGAAAAGGCGCCCCCTTGTTAGATAAAATTGAATTACAGATTCTTGCAGCTTTATTGCGTTTTCGAAACATTAATGACGAGTGAAGAACTTGCATTTGTTACTGGAAAAAGTTCTAGAACTGTAAGGAATCGACTTAAAGTAATTAATAATTACTTAAAAGAATATGGCTCAGAAGTTATCATGAGGCCTGGTATTGGTATTGAACTAGTTAATGAAGATGAATCTAGTATACGACGACATTTGAAGGAACTAAATCGTAGCTCCTCAATCGAAAGTGATCTTAAAGGATTGATTTCATTGTTGGTGAACCATAAAGAGTATCTAACACATGATGAGATTAGTGATAGTCTCTATATTTCTCGTTCGAGACTAAATAAACTCATTAATGAGTTACAACGAATTGTGAGTCAATATGACTTAGAGTTGGAAACAAAGCAAGGATATGGAATAAAAATTAACGGTAGTGAATTAAACCATAGACGATTTATATCGAGTTACTATGTTCAAGAAACATGGTTCAATGATTCATTCAGTGAATATGGTTATTTAGATAATGAAAGTGAAGAAATCCAAGTAATTAATGAGATGGTTACCAAAGTTCTTCAAGAACTGTCTTATGGTATGTCTACGAGTATCTTAGTTCGCAACATGAAAGCAGAAGCAGAGAAGATTGGTTATAGTTGTAGTATAGAAGCATACGCAGTGGACTCAGTTTCAAAAGTAGGGGCAGATGCCGATTGTATTCTATTAGGCCCTCAAATTGTGTATAAAATGGACACAGTTAAAGCCGCAGTAACGTGTCCAGTCAAAGATATTGACCTTCCATCTTACGGCATGATGAATGGAGTTAAGGTTCTAAATCTTGCGAGAACTCTGATGGGGGATATCTAATGGACGATAATGAACACATCAGTATTCAGATTATTACTCATGCAGGTAATGCACGGAGTAAATGCTTTGAGGCGATTAAGTCATCGAAGTCAGGAGATTTAAATCAATCATCTGAATTAATGGCAGAAGCTCAATTATCTTTTACTGAAGCACATAAAATACATGCACAACTTATTCAAAGAGAAGCGGCAGGTGAGTCAGTTATCATGACCCTACTTCTTTCTCATGCAGAGGATCAGTTAATGAATGCAGAGATGAGTCGTGATATGGCCAATGAAATAATTGATTTGCACAAATTAATATCTGAGATTAAGTAAGTATGAAAAAAAGATGCCATTTTTAAGTGGCATCTTTTACTATTTTAATCCTTCAAGCAATCCGTTAAGACGTACTTTCAGGTATTCAACTTCTTGTTCTGTCATTTCAGCTACTCGAGCATCATGATTCGGTGCAGTACCGGTATGGCCCTTGATTGTGCCATCTTCGTAGATTACGAACGTGAAAGGTGATTTACCGTCGTTTGCGATTCCCGCATCAAATGTTTTGATGAACTCAAGATATTTTTCTTTGAGTGCTTCGTTATTTGTGAATTGTGGGTCGTAGACATCAAGGTACATTGCCTTCATATCGTTTTCTGCTAAGACTTCCTCAAATACAGGGACAAGGTCTCTACACCAAGGGCAGTCCGCAAATCCTACATAGTAAATTCCAGGAACTTTATTGATCATATCGTCGACTAGTTCTGAATATTTCTTACTTTCAAAGTGATTGTTTTTTACGTTGAAATCTTTATAGGAACTCATGACGTTAGTTTTTGATCCACATCCAGTGAGTATCAAAAGTAATGTTATGGCAATTAATCCAATTTTCTTCATACAAACCTCCTTAGGTCTCTTAAATTATAGACTAATCTCATAATATTACAATCAATTAACTGTGTTAAATTATGATATAATGGTGAAAGAATCGGTGAGGTAAATATGAAGAAACCAATGATGATTATTAATAGGAAAGTTGTCGGCGAGCGCGTATACATGGATGATTTAGAGCGCGGTGTTCATTATGAAGACTGCATCATCAATGAATCGGATGATGGTGTTCGTTTGAATGAAATGATGTTTACACGCTGTATGTTTAATTCATCCAACTTTGTGCGATCAGAGATTTTAGATGTGATCTTTGATCACTGTGATCTATCAAACTTTGAATTTGATAACTCACACATCTATCGCTGTGAATTTCATAACTGTAAGTTAATGGCCACTTCTTTATATGAATGTTTTATTAAGGATGTATTGTTTGATCGCTGCATGATGAATTATTCAAACATCTCAAACAGTAAGGTAGAGGACCTCTCATTTGTAGGTGGGAGTGCGGTTGAAGCATCGTTCATGAATCTTAAACAGAAGAAGATGAATTTTAAATCGATTGACTTAGAAGGCTCTAATTTCACAGAAACTGCTTTAAAGGGCATTGATTTATCAGAAGCGAATTTTTCTAATTTACTGTATTCCCCTCATTTAATTAAAGGATTGAGTGTGAATGCAATTCAAGCTGAGAGTTTATTGATTGCGATGGGCGTCCATGTGCGTTGACTGTTGGGATTGAATGCGTTAGAATAGTGTAGTAAAAGCAATGACAAAGAATAGTAGATTATATGAGACATCAATAGAGAGCTAACGCGTGGTGGAAGTTAGTGATGGACAATAGTTGAACTCACTTTCAAGCTGGGTACCTGAACATAAGTAAGGTGCTTCGTCACTCGCGTTAAGAGATTGAGATATAAAAAAGGTGGTACCGCGACGTTCGTCGCCCTTGAGGTACTTTTTTTTATGGAAAAAATAGGAGGTTTAAGATATGTATAATCATATTAAGATAGAGAAAAAATGGCAGGGGTTTTGGGATGAAAACAAAACATTTGCGACTGATACACGTAATTTTGATATTCCAAAGTATTACGTATTGGACATGTTTCCATACCCATCGGGAGATGGACTTCACGTAGGACACCCGCGTGGCTATACCGCAACAGATGTGATTGCGCGCTATAAGAGAATGAAGGGCTTCAACGTTCTTCACCCAATTGGTTGGGATGCCTTTGGTTTACCTGCAGAGCAATTTGCACTGAAGACAGGGAATCATCCGAATGCATTCACAAAACAAAACATTGTGAACTTCACACGCCAATTAAAATCACTGGGATTATCCTACGACTGGGACCGTGAACTCTCAACAACAGATCCAGATTACTACAAATGGACACAATGGATTTTCACGAAACTATACGATCAAGGACTCGCATACATTGACGAGAAACCCGTAAACTTTTGCCCTGAACTGGGAACAGTTCTCGCAAACGAAGAAGTAATCAACGGTAAATCTGAAGTAGGTGGCTTTGATGTCATCAGGGTACCAATGCGCCAGTGGGTTCTTAAAATTACTGAATATGCAGAACGCTTACTTGAAGATCTAGAACTTGTTGAGTGGCCAGCATCAACGAAAGAAATGCAAATAAACTGGATTGGGAAATCAATCGGGTCAAACGTAATTTTCAAAGTTGATAACCACGACCTAGAGTTTACAGTCTTCACAACGCGTGCGGATACTTTATTTGGATCAACATACTGTGTGCTTGCACCAGAACATCCATTCGTGAGTGACATCACGACTAGTGAGAACAAACTAGCAGTTGACGCATACGTCGAAGGCGTCACGCACAAATCAGACCTAGAACGAACAGAACTCAACAAAGACAAAACAGGTGTCTTCACGGGTGCTTATGCGATTAACCCAGTGAACGGTAAGAAAGTTCCAATTTATATTGCGGACTATGTCCTAGCAGCGTACGGAACAGGGGCCATTATGGCAGTACCCGCACACGATGCACGTGACTATGAGTTTGCGACTAAATACGGCATTGAAATTATTCCTGTACTTGAAGGTGGGGATGTAACTGTAGAACCTTTCTTAGGAGATGGAAAACACATCAACTCTGATTTCCTTGATGGCATGAATAAAGAGGATGCGGTTGAAGCAATGAACGCATGGCTTGTTGAAAAGGGTGTTGGGGAATTCAAGATTACGTACAAACTACGTGACTGGTTATTCTCTCGTCAACGTTACTGGGAGAGCCGATTCCTGTGGTTCACATGAGTGATGGTACGATGCGAACGATTGATATCGATGAGCTTCCACTGGAACTCCCTGAAGTAGAGAACTATAAACCAGCGAAAGATGGTCGATCACCTCTAGCGAATGCGGGAGATTGGTTGAATGTGACGTTTGCGGACGGAACAACCGGAACACGTGAAACGAATACAATGCCACAGTGGGCTGGGTCTTGCTGGTACTACTTACGATTTTTAGATCCTAAGAATCCTGATGCACTTGCGGATATGGACATCATGAAGCACTGGCTTCCAGTTGATCTTTATGTTGGTGGTGCAGAGCATGCTGTGCTTCACTTATTGTATGCTCGATTCTGGCATAAAGTGCTTTATGATATTGGGGCTGTTCCTACTAAGGAACCGTTCGAGAAACTATTCCACCAAGGAATGATTCTTGGCGAAAACAACGAAAAAATGAGTAAGTCTCGTGGTAACGTTGTGAATCCGGATGATATTGTCTTGAGTCATGGTGCGGATGCACTACGTGTTTATGAAATGTTTATTGGTCCATTAGAAGGTGCCATTGGATGGTCTACGCGTGGTCTTGATGGAATTCGTAAATGGCTTGATCGTGTCTGGAGACTTCTGGAAGATGAGGACAAGCTGAGTGATGTGAATGATGGCAGTCTTGATTTTGTGTTCAACGCTACTGTTAAAAAAGTATCACATGATATTGAAACATTTGGTATGAATACGGCACTTTCTCAATTGATGATTTTTGTGAACGAGGCTTATAAAGCACCATCCATTTATCGTCCATATGCACTAGGTTTTGTGAAGATGTTGAATGTCTTTGCGCCGCATATGGGAGAAGAGTTGTATGAGAAGTTGAGTGGTGAAACAGGTATTTCATATTCTGATTGGCCTGAATTCGACCCTTCGAAACTTGTCTTGGATAACGTTCAAATCGTTGTTCAAATCAACGGGAAGCTTCGTGCGAAGTTTGAAGCAGAGCGAGATTTGAGTGATGAAGATGTTCTAAAGCTTGTTTATGAGCAAGAATCAATTCAACGTCATATCGAAGGCATGAATGTTGTAAAAGAAATTGTAATCAAAAACAAGATTGTAAATCTAGTTGTGAAATAATCGCAGTCTAGCACAATGTTTGTGAATAAACCATATAAACTTCACAATGTGTGAAGTTATGGGAGTATATAGGAAAAAGACTACAACTTGGGTGCCTCTTTGAGGTCCAAGTTTTTTCTTTATCGTAGGGCTTAGTCTATAATAGATAAGTAAGAAATATAAGGAGAAAACATATATGACAAATGTAGTAATTGTCGGAGCTGGTTATGCTGGTATTTTAACCGCTAAAAAGCTTGCGAAAAAATTTAAAAAAGATGATTCTGTTTCAATCACAATCATTGATAAAAATCCTTATCACACGATGTTAACCGAACTTCACGAAGTTGAGGCTTGCCGTGTTGATGAGTCATCAATTCGAATTAATTTAGAGAAGGTATTTGCAGGACGAAAAGTTAATGTCGTCTTGGATACAGTTTCAAGTGTAGACTTCGATAAGAAAACTGTTGTTGGTGCACAAGCATCATATGCTTACGATTATATCGTTATGGCATCGGGTTCAAAACCAACATACTTCGGAATCGAAGGTGCTGAAGAATTCACGCATACGCTATGGTCATACGAAGATGCTGTCGAGCTTCGTGATCACATCCACACAACATTCTTAAACGCTGCGAAAGCACCAACGCTTGAAGAACGTCGTCACCTTCTAACATTCTATGTTGTTGGGGCAGGTTTCACAGGAGTTGAAATGATGGGTGAATTGGCTGAATATGTTCCAATTCTATGTGCAAAACATAACATCCCAACATCAGACGTCACAATGGTTAACGTTGATGGAATGGATCGTGCAGTTCCTGTTCTACCTGAGAAGCTTTCAGCTAAAGTTGAAAAGCGTCTTGTTAAGATGGGCGTTCGCATGCAAATGGGTTCAAAAGTTGTTAAGATCGGTGAAGACTTCATCGAACTTGATGTTAACGGAACAATCCAAAAAGATGCAGTTCACACTGTAATCTGGACCGCTGGTATTGAACAAGCCGACCTTGCAAATGAATCAGGTAAATCAATTGACGCTGCACAACGCGGTGGTCGTATCGAAACAGATTCATTCTTACGTGCTAAAGGCCGTGAAGATGTGTATGTTGTTGGTGATAATATGTATTACGTTGTGGAGGGCGAAGAACGTCCTGTTCCACAAATGGTTGAGAATGCTGAACATTCAGCAGGAACTGCTGCAAAGAACATCACTGCTGCTATAAAAGGCGGGGACATGAAAGAATACAAACCTTCATTCCACGGTATGATGGTATGTATTGGTGGT
>JAAYNU010000235.1 GCA_012520695.1 Erysipelothrix sp. | reverse complement strand
GCGAGTATTCTACCTACAAGTTTAGATGTAAGATTTAAACCTTCTTGAGCCTTGTCAGGACATAATAAAAGGTAGTCTTTCGACTACCTCTTTAATTAGATATTGGACCACCGTTAGTCTCAAGCGGATGTGGGTGAATTGAGGATCTAGCCTTAATTCTTTGAAATGAGCCCCTTAACCCAGTTTGAAGTTGAAGATTTATCATAACTTGTTTTAGAAGCAAACATTGAGAAATCTAAAACTTCTTTTTTAATTTCCAATACATTATCTTCTTTTTCGAAATGTAGTGTGTCTAAATAAACATTCAATATATCAACATTGTTTAAAAATAAATTTCTTAGATTCGCATACTTAATCAAGTTCTTTTCTGTATAAGCTTTTGGTCTACTAGAGAAGATTGAAGCTAAGTTATGGGAGATGTGCCCTTCCATCGAACAACCGGGTATTTTTGGATTGTGGGCACCTTGTATTGCACGCCAATGGCGCTTGATATAATTTGATTTTTCTTTTATGATTTCCAATCTACTTTCGTTCTCGTTTTCTAAAATATTTAGAATGTTATAAACTTCATTGAAGGTAGTAATATCATTTTTGTGAATTGATTGTCACAAGGCATAATTTAATTGTGAGACCTTTGTCATGTTTTCTATGGCTTGGTATGTGTGAAATTTGTCTAGGACAAATTCAGCACCTACCAATTCTTGTATGCCGGACTTTATCCAGGAAGCACCATCTCCCATAATCACAATACTCCTAATTTTTTCTAAATCATATACTTTGGCCAGATGATTATGGAAGTCTACCCAAATGTCTTGTTCGTGGCTAGAGTAAATGAGTTTATTCTTCAATACCGCTCTATTAGAATCGTGCTCAATGCCCTCAAAAGATACTATATGCTTTAGCATGAGCTTCTTCTTCTTGCTCCTTTGCAGGTTAATATATTTCTCATCAGCCATGATATACAGAATACTAGGTGTAGTATCCTTCCTGTTGATGCTCGGGTTAAATCGATTGATTTTTTTGAGTATATTATGAACTGTTTGTCTAGATATATTATAATTCTTTCTGTTTGGATTTCTGGTAAAACTTGAATATATTTTCTCTCCAATTATCTGTCCGGCTTTGATCATTGAATTTGAATTTGCTGCAAGTTCAATGACCTGAGCTTTTACTATAGGGTCATATTTATCATATTTTGGTAAGCTGAGTTTTCTGTCAACATGCGTATAATATTTACCTGTTGATTTGCACTCGTATGTTCTTCTGGTGTATTCAAATTTTCCAAAAACAGAGATTAAAGTTCTAGACCTTTTATTCTTAACGTAATATGAAGCCTTTCTGTTTCTAGAGTTGAAAAAATCTTCATCCATCTTTTCAAAATAATTTTTCATCGCAGTAAGTGCCAATTCTCGAATAGTTTTATCAATGTTCTCAACGATGGTAGTGTAGTTGTTAATTGAAGTATCTGTATTGAGTGGGTTTATGATATTCGTAATCTCCGTTAAATATTTGTTTTGGGTATGGTCAAGCAAGTGATTAATTGTTAAAATAGACATGGACAGAACCCCTTTCTTATGGTTGCAACTTAAGTATAAGGGATTCTGTCTCTTTTTTATACCCACATCCATTTTACACTATCATACATAATAAGTTCTTATTTGTATCTTTATATGATATGATAAGTAATAAATTAAAGGGCTAAGAGGTGTGTGAAATGAAGACAATCGTTCCAAAAGATTATAAATCAAGTTTGGGTACTTATGATACGCAGACTGCAATTGGTTTTATTAAGCGCTGGTTTGAAGAAGCGTTAACAGGAAGTTTAAAATTAAAGCGTGTATCAGCACCTTTGTTTGTTGCTGCAAATAGTGGTTTGAATGATGATTTAAGCGGTACTGAAAGAGCAGTAAGCTTTGATGTGCCTTCTTTAAGTGTGGATGGAGAAGTAGTGCACTCACTTGCTAAGTGGAAACGTATGGCATTAAATCAATATGATTTTAGAGTTGGTAATGGTTTATATACAGATATGAATGCAATTAGAAGAGATGAGATACTAGACAATACCCATTCTATTTATGTTGACCAGTGGGATTGGGAACGTGTTATAGATGATTCAATGCGTAATATTGATTACTTAAAAGAAACAGTTCAGCAAATTGTTCATGCAATGTGTGAGACTTCAATGCGTCTACATACTAAATATAAGAATGTAAATGTCACACTTGATCCAGAAGTAACATTCATTACATCACAAGAACTTGAAGATATGTATCCAGACTTAACAGGACCAGAGCGTGAAGAAGCATTCGTAAAAAACCACCATACAACATTCATACTCCAAATAGGACAT
>JAAYNU010000234.1 GCA_012520695.1 Erysipelothrix sp. | reverse complement strand
CATTGGTGGGAGATCAAGTTCGTATTGAAGAAATTGATGGTGAATGGCGCATGCAAAAGATTTTACCTCGTACAAATCAGTTGACGCGTCCGGCGGTTGCAAATGTGGATCAAACACTTTTAGTGATGTCCATTAAGGAACCTGATTTCTCGTATACTTTGGTGGATCGTTTGATCTTCTTAATCGCTAGTGCGGGTATTGAACCGGTCATTGTGGTTTCTAAGGCTGACTTAGCAAGTGAAGAATTCTTGGCTGAAGTTTTGGAGGAATATAAAACATATCCTGTGATTGTTTGTGGTGAAGGGATGCCTACACAGCCGCTTGAGGATATTCTTGAAGGGAAACTTTCAGTTCTTGCGGGTCAATCGGGAGTTGGTAAATCGAGCATCTTGAATCGCATTAATCCTGATTTTAAATTGAATACGCAAGGTATTTCAAAAGCTTTAGGGCGTGGTAAGCATACGACGCGTCATAACCAATTATATAATGTTGCGAAGGGATGGATTGCGGACTCTCCGGGATTCTCCTCACTCGACTTTTCAAGCTTTGATCGCAGAGACTTTGCGCGAAATGTGCCGGACTTTAAACCGTTCTTTGGTGAGTGTCGCTATCGTGATTGCTTGCACGTTAAGGAACCAGGTTGTAGAATAAAGGAAGCGGTGGAACTTAACGAGGTCTCAAATCGTCGTTATCAACACTACTTAGATTGTTTAGATTTAATAAAGGAGGAATCATAAATGGAACGAATTGTTGCGCCTTCAGTATTGTCTTTAGAATTTTCTCAAATTGTAACTCAACTCAAACGTGTTGAGGTCGCGGGTGCTGCGTGGTTACACTACGATGTCATGGACGGGGTCTTTGTACCAAACATTAGTTTTGGTCCTGGGATCTTGAAGCAAGTGGATAAATTGAGTGACTTGTACATGGATGTTCACTTGATGATCCAGTCTCCTCAACAGTACTTTGATGCATTCATTGAAAGTGGTGCTGATTCAATCACATTCCACGTTGAGTGCTTTGAAAATGTTGAAGAGGGACTGGCTGCTGTTAAGTATCTTAAGTCAAAGGGGATTGGTGCTGGGATTACATTAAGACCGGGTACGGATGTTTCCGCAATTGTACCTTATCTTAAGTCTGTGGACCTTGTCTTAGTAATGTCTGTTGAACCTGGATTTGGTGGGCAGGCTTTTATTCCTGAGATGTTGGATCGTATTGCTCAATTGAATGAGATGCGTCAGTTAAATAATTATGCATATCGTATTTCGGTTGATGGTGGTATTAATGATCGAACGGGTGCTCAGTGCCGCGCTAAGGGGGCGGATGTTTTAGTGGCTGGCTCGTATGTCTTCTCTGATGATATTGAGAAGGCTGTAGCTTCGCTGTTGTGAGTAGGGTAACCATCGTACTGGGCGAAAGTGATATCAAACCTGAGGGTTGTGTCATTGGTGTCGATTACGGTGCCTTTGTTTGTGCTCGAGATGGGGTTGAGATGATTCTTGCATGTGGTGATTTTGATTCAGTGAGTGATGAACAGTTTCATCTCATTGAATCAGTGACGCGTGTGGATCGTCTCAATCCCATTAAAGACATGACGGATTTTGAACATGCGCTTACTTATACTAAGGACTATGATGAAATCTTGGTTCTTGGGGGTCTTGGTAATCGTCGAGATCATGAGTATGTGAATATTATTCTCGCGAGCAAGGATTCTCGTATTACCTTAATGGATTCAATTAATCGCATAAAAAAATACGACGCGGGTGTGCATCGTATTGTGAAGGGTGATTATCAATATTGTTCCTTTATCGTGATTGATGAAGGTATGATTACTTTGGACAGATTTAAGTATCCGCTGGTGGATCGTAAGATTCATGTGGGTGATACATATCTCACTTCCAATGAAATTGTTGGGGATGAGGGAACTCTTACTTTAGATCGCGCATCTGTGTTGTGCATTCAGACATAAAAAAAACGGTATATCTACCGTATTTTTTTATTATCTTGCTTGCTGTGCCTTCAATGATTTTAATGCACGGGCGGAAATACGGACACGAGTCGGTTTCCCGTCCACAAGGATTGTGGCTTTTTGCAAGTTTACAGACCATTTGCGCTTTGTAGCACGAAGTGAATGTGAACGATTGTTTCCTGACATTGTTTTCTTGCCAGATACTGCACATACTCTAGGCATACCGTAACCCCCTTTCTTTTATCTTATATTTTTTCGATTAATGAAACACTTAAAGTGGTTTCTTAACGCTTGATAACTATACCATATCCAAAATAGTTAGGCAAGTGAAAGTACAAATAATTTTATAATTTATGTTAGGGTTTGATTTCACACCACAAACACTTTAATAAAGGCATTGTATATGATATTATTATACTAGCACAAGGAGGTTCGCAAATGGAAAAACAAATTATCGCTGCACTTGAAATTGCGGATCGTGAAGTGCGTTTACTTGTTGGTCAATTCTATAATGGTCGACTAAATATTCTAAAAGTAGAACGTGTCTCGCATTTGGGTGTTGTCGGTTATACCATCATGAGTGAATCTATAATCGTTGACGCTATAAAAAAGGCAGTGGAGAATGCATCTCGTAATTTAGGTGTTGTAATTGAAAGTGTTATTTTAATGGTTCCAGGAAT
>JAAYNU010000233.1 GCA_012520695.1 Erysipelothrix sp. | reverse complement strand
TAGGGCTTTTGTCGACCTATTATAAAGGTTGATAGTAATACCATGAGCCGTATACGGAAAACGTACGTACGGTTCTGTGAGAGCAAAAGAGGTAACGCAAATTACGTTACCTCTTAGCTACTCGATTCTATGCGTAAATATGATATAGTTAAAAGTAAAAAGGTGGTGTTTATATGAGTGAAAAACTAGAATACACAAAACAACTCGTCAAAGAAGCTGGACAAATCATACGAACCATGATGAAAGACCACGTTGAAGTCAGCGAAAAGACATCACACAGAGATCTTGTAACCAATGTAGACAAAGCAATCGAAGTCTTCTTAGTAGAAAACATCAGTTCAAAATTTGAGAATCAATCATTCCTAACAGAAGAAAAAACAGTAGAAACAATTGAAACCGATGATATGTGGGTTATTGACCCCATAGACGGCACCAGTAACTTCATATTTCAAAGAGATAATTTCGCAATCTCGGTTGCACTTTATCACAAACGAATGCCAGTTTTTGGTATAGTTTATGATGTAATAGGCGACAAATTATACAGTGGAGAAATCGGAGTGGGAGCATACCTCAACGATGTCCCCTTAGATAATTTAGACCAAGAAACAGAGCTCATTGAAGTCATTGTAAGCGGTGATGTCTATCACCCAGACCTCTTCAACTTGAGTCCGAAAGAATTGAAACCACGCTTCTTAACCAATCGGTTCTTAGGAAGTGGTGCACTTGAGACCGCCATGGTTGGAGCAAGTCGCTTTGGAGCCTATGTATTCCCAAGAATTAAGCTATGGGACATTGCGGCTGGGGTGATTATATTGGAATGTGTTGGTGGTACCTGGACATTTGGAGAACATGAAAACTCAGTGCCATTTGATGATCAATCACGAGTATTCATTGGGGCTCAAAACAATCGAATTAAAGACGCCTTAGTAGCGCTATTATAGGAGAAAAATATGAGAGAGAAAATTGATTTTACTTTAGACTTGGTCAAACGAGCGGGCGAGAATATAAAAGAACTGATGATTAATGATGTTGTTATCGACACAAAGAGTGCTGACAATGATTTCGTCACCAACGTGGATAAACAAACAGAGTTATTCTTAGTAAATGGAATTAAAGAACGATTCGAAAACCAGGACTTCCTTACAGAAGAAAAAGTAGTTGCAACTCAAGGACTCGACGACCTTTGGATCGTAGACCCAATTGATGGAACGACAAACTTTATTTTTGAACGACGTAACTTCGCAATTTCAATCGCTTTCTATCACAAGAAAAAACCAGTATTCGGAATTGTATACGATGTTGTTGCGGATGAATTATTCCTAGGAATAACAGGCGAAGGAGCATTCCTCAACGGAAAGAAACTACCAATGCTAGATCAAACAACTCAACTCAAAGACAGCATTGTCTTCGGAGATCTTTACAGCCTAACAATGTTCGGTAATGATGTTGAAGCATTCAGATCAAATTTTGTTGCACACCGTTACTTAGGGGCAGCATCCATTGAAATATGTGGTGTCGCAATGAACAGACACCAAGTCTACATGTCCAAGAACCTTAAGGTATGGGATGTCGCTGCTGGCGCAATCGTTCTGAATGAAGTGGGTGGAACATTCGAATTCGACGGACTACTAGATGACATCTACTACAATGACAATGATGGAGAATGGTTCTCATGTCTCAATAAGACCATCCTTAAAGAACTGACTGAACTCAAACAATCATGAGAAAAGTAAAACTATTCATTGCAATGAGCTTAGATGGTTATATCGCGAGGGAGGATGACTCTGTCGATTGGCTTGATTCAATTGAAGGATCAGGTGATAACGGATATAAAGTATTTTATAATACTGTTGATACCTTAATCATGGGACGAAGAACCTACGATTGGGTTTTTCAAACATACGGATACTAATCCTTATAAAGGTAAAACAACCTATGTGATTACCAGTAACAAACAAGAAGATCAAAGCGACGTAAAGTTCTCCGATAACCCAATCGAATTAATCCAAACACTCAAGAATCAAACAGGCAAGGATATTTGGTTAGTGGGTGGCGGTAAAGCCGTTCATACACTCATGGACAAAAATCTTGTGGATGAATTCATCATCACCATTGCGCCCATCGTTCTGGGAAGTGGTATTAAATTGTTCCAAGGACAGCAAGCTGATTTAGTACAAACGAAAATTAATGCATTTAATCAATTTACACAAATACACTATCGTATAAAGGAGTAAGTTATGTTAAAAATCAATGATGAAGTTTCTTTGAATGTGAAGGCTGATGTGGTCGATAACTCAAAAGCCATGATTGTCATCAACCACGGTTTTGCGGAATACGTTGGACGCTATGATTGGGTTGCTAGAGAACTCAATAAAGCAGGTTATTCATGCGTTCGATACGATTTACGCGGCCATGGCAGTACAAAAGGCCCCAGTGGACACATTGACTCATATAAAGAATTTATATCGGACTGTGAGGCTGTAGTGGACTATGCACAGGGATTAGAGTCCGATAAAGACCTCTATATGCTGGGTCACAGTATGGGAGGGCTTGTGAGTGTGATGTCTGCACTCAGTTTCCCACAAAAAATTAAAGGACAAGTCCTATCAGGACCTGCACTGAGAGATCTTCCCGCAGTCAAAGGTATTAAGGGACCGTTCTTAAGTGTGGTATCAACACTCTTTCCAAAGATGATGATTAATAACCCCGTTGAGAACGATATTTGTTCTGTACCTGAAGTTGTGGAAGCATATAAGAAGGATCCACTTGTTATTAAAAAAGCGAGTGCTCAATTCTTACGTCAGTTCACACTGGAATCACCGAAGTTTGTGGAAGAACATATTCATGAGTATAATCTACCCGTAATTCTACTTCACGGTGAGAAGGATATTATTGTGCCCCCTTCAGTTGGGGATTATTTCTTGGGAAATATTCAGAGTACGGATAAGACCCATATCATCTATGAAGGTCTCTATCATGAAATATTAAACGAGCGCGAACGCGACCAAGTCATGGCAGATATTGTGAAATGGTTGGATGAACATACCTCTCAATCGCTCTAAGCACTAACTTGGATTAATACATAC
>JAAYNU010000232.1 GCA_012520695.1 Erysipelothrix sp. | reverse complement strand
ATTTACGGCCAGTTTAAAGATGTCTGTGCAGTTGTTTTTATCAGGATTATTACTAACGTACATATTTGATAATCCGCATCCGATATTCGTTGTCTTGTATTTATTGAGTATGGTGGCTTTTTCAACCCAAAGAATCCTTAAGCGCAATGCTTTCTTAAATAAAGAGTTTAAACGATTAATCTTTTTTACGCTTGGTTTCTCTGGAATTTCAGTTGTCGCATTCTTTGTAGGAATTGTCGTTCAAACGGATCTGTTTAATCCTCAGTATATGATTCCAATTGGGGGTATGATTATTGGTAATGCAATGAATGGCCTTAGTTTAGGCATCAAAACTCTGTCAGAAACGATGGATTTTGAGAAAATTAAGGTCGAAACACTGCTTAATATGGGTGTAGAACCTAAGGATATTCTGATTCCGTTCGTAAATGGTGCACTTGAAACGGCTTTATTACCAACGCTAAATAACATGCTTAATATGGGAATTATCTCATTACCTGGTATGATGACGGGTCAAATTCTATCGGGAACGATGCCAATGACAGCAATTGTTTATCAAATAGCAATTATGATCGCAATTACAACAGGTGCTTCATTAGCCTCATTTTCTACCTTATACCTAGGTTATAGAACTCTAATTAACAATAGAAAACAAATTGAATGGGATTATAAGTAAGGACAAAAAAATTGGAAGAGCGTATAATGTAATTAAGGAAGGGGGCATGTATCCATGTTACAAGAACGCATTAATCGTGTTATGAATAACCATCAGTACAGCTGCCAACACCCTGGTAACTACTTATTCATCCTAAAGAACTTCGATGACGTCTTAAAGACTCATACAGTTCCAGCTGAACACCTTGATCCTAAGTTACTTCATAAAAAAGGAAATATGTATGTAACATACGATGAATCATTAGACTTAGATTCACAGATCATTGAGGACATTAAAAAATACTCCTATAGAGTATGGATTCTTGATTTCAATTTATTTCCAAAAGATGATACTGTTAAGGAAGTACAACCTGACTGGTATGAAGCACGTAAAACAATATCAGTATTTAATACAATCAATCCATTAATAGGCATCGTAGAAGATCCTAACGCGGACCATGACTTAAATAAGGTCTATAAAGATCTAATTAATGAAGTAATCTAAGCATAGTTATAAAGACTATGCTTTTCTTCTATTTATATACTACTACACATAATGTAGATTATGTAAGTAAAATGTATCGAAAAAAGACTAACCTTGGGGTTAGATCAGCATCTTTATATGATTTGCTTAATACTACTGCCTTTTTCTGATTTAGATATGATGAGTTGTTGATCTATTTCTACGCGTAACTGTGGTACGTGTGAAATGATTCCAACCAATCTATTGTTACCCGCAATATCACTCAGTGCCTTCATGGCCTGTGTAAGTGATGTTTCATCGAGTGTACCGAATCCTTCATCGATAAACATTGCATCGATGGATACAATACCTGACATTCTCGATACAACATCTGATAATCCTAAGGCCAGTGCAAGACTCGCTTTGAATGACTCCCCTCCAGATAAAGACTTAACGGATCGTTTAACACCTGTATGGTTATCCAGGACCTCCAGATCCAAACCGCTCTTAGATGTGCGTGAATCTGCTTCAATTTGTCTGAAAAGTTCATATCGATTTTGAGTCATTGTCTTGAATCGTCGGTTTGCTTCATCAATAATGTACTCGAAATAGGCTGATTGTACGTAGTTTTCTAGAGAAATCTTGTCTTTTCCTTTTAATTCACCGTTTGCGCTGTCACTGAGGTTCTGGTAAATGGCATAATCCTCTTCTAAACGAGCTCTGAGGGCTATATGGGTCTTTAATGTGGACTTTAAGCGCACTAATTCATTGATTTTATCGTTAAATTCATTAGAAGTAGTCCTTAAACTACTGATTTTTGTATCTAATTGAGATTTTCTCTCAGTTAGACTCGTTGTATCAATGATTTTCTTGCCTTTAGTACGTGTTTTAAGAGATTCTATGCGTACAAGGGTATCATTAAGTGATTTTTCGAACAAATTAAGTTCGTTCTCTTCTGTTTCGAGGGTATCTAATGTGAGTTTATTGGTTTCATACACTTCCCTAGTTCGAACGATTGAATTCTCGATGTGTTTATTGAAGTCTTGTTGGTGTTTATAGACCAACAGACTTTGTTCACTGATTTCTTTCTCGTTTTTAGTGATTAATGCTGTAGTAGTCGATTGGGCTTGTTGAAGTGATTGTAGGCTTTCGTTATATTCCTTTATAGCTTTTTCGTTGCTATCTTTTGACTTTATAAGTGTATCTAACTCAGTCTTCGCATCATCATATGAATCAAATGAAAGTGATTCTTTTTGAGTACTAATGCTGCTATCTAATGCGGATTTTTCTACTTCAAGTTTCTGGATTTCTTTAAGTGTTTCATCTATTGATGTCTGATTATCCTTAATGAGTAGTTCCTGGTTAGACTTTGTATCTATGATCTTCTTGAGTTCATCAATACGTTTCTTGATTGTCTCTAATTGAGCGAGTTCTAGTGTACTTTGAGCTGTTTCGCTAGTGTGGAGCTCTTTTAGATGTAACTCATCAATCCCCTCCACAAGTTTCGTCAATCTATTGATCTCAGTTTGATGGGTCTGAATCGTATTACCATCTTTTTCAACTGACTTGCGTTCCTTGTCGAGTTCGTTTTTGAGGTTGTCTAAAGATTCTTTGTCCAATGATTCGCTAGAAAGAACTGCAGGGCTAGGATGATCACTCGCCCCACATACAGGACACGGCTCCCCATCAACCAATGTTTGTGCTAAGAATCCAGCTTGTGAGTGGAAGAAATCGAGTTCATGTTGGTTATAAATCTTTGTTTGACCTGTAAATGCATCAAGTTTGAGTTTATAACTTGCACTCAATGCTTGTAAGGTGTTTTGTTCAGTTTTGATGGCCTTAAAGGTATCGAGTTGAGTCTTATATTCTTTAATAACTTGGTCGTGTTTATGAGTGTTTGTCGTAAGATCATGATATTTCTCTGTGAGTTCTGTCAGTTGTTTTTCTGCCGCAATAATATCATCATACGTTTTACTTAATGATACTTTCGTGGTATTTAGAGATTCTAAACTGGTGGTATTATTCACTAGATTTTTGTCTAAATCGTTAAGTGTCGCAACATTATCAGAGTACACCTTATATGTAGGTAAAGACTCCTGGAGTTTATTAATTTTGATTGCATCTTCCGGGAGTTTCATCTCAAGTGCAGTAATTGTGTCCTTTTTATCATTTAATTTTGATATTTCTTGTTTTATTTTCTCGAGAGATTCTTTAGTACTAACTAAGTCCTTATTTAAGGCTGTTAATCTATTAATCTCCTTTTGTAGTGCTGTTTCTTCACTTATTAGGGTGTTTTTGATGTATTTCTTCACTTCAATGGTCTCTTTGAGGGATTTCATCTCTACTGTTTTATCTTGGAGAGACTTTAGATTGTTGTTTTCTACTGTTAGGTCATCAAAATCCTTATTAATAGTTGTTGCGGTGGTTATTTCAGCGATCAATGCTTCTAAAGAATTATTAAGGATCGTAATTTCTGTGTCAATTGTCTTTTTCTCCTCATGGATTTTATTGCTTCGTAAATCCAGAGTCTCCAATCCTTCTTGAAGGTTGTAAACATCAAGATTGTGCTCTTCGAGTTCCTTTTGAATGTCTTTAACAGATGCATCTAACTCGTTTTTTAAGTCTCTTGCCTTTGATTTAAGTTTACTTTGAATGTCTTGATAGATAGACGTGTCAAAAATCTTTCGGAAGATGTCAGATCGTTCATTTGAACTCGCATTTAAGAGTTTTAAGAACTCTCCTTGAGCAATCATAACGATTTGTTTGAACTGAGACCCATCCATACCAAGAATGTTAATGATTTCTTCGTTTGCTTTAGATAGGTTATCAATTTCTTGGCCGTTTGGAAGGATTAACTGGACACTTGTGTTTTGATACGTTGTCCCTTCTCCCCTTTTCTTTGCGCGATCGTAAGCAGGGCTTCGTTTGACTGTATAAAGTTTCTCTTTATGTAAGAATTCAAGGGTAACTGTTGTGGGAGTATCATCATCTGCGTAGTCACTGCGCATCATTTTTGAATTTCGTGCAGTTCCACTAGGTGCATCGAAAAGCGCAAATGAGATTGCGTCGAAGATTGTGGTTTTACCGGCACCGGTATCCCCTGCAATGAGATACAAACCATCATTGAAGACTGTGAAATCTACTGTGTTTGTATCAGCATAAGGGCCGAATGCTTCAATTTTTAGTTTAGTGGGTCTCATTGTTATTCACCTCCAAAATAAGTTCATTCATAATAGCTCGTTCTTTATCACAGAGTTCTCGATTGTTTTGCATTTGAAAGAGATCATTAAAGCGTTCGATATGAGACTTAGTGATGATTTCATTAGCTCGAACGAGGTATTCAGAATGCTGAGTTCGAGTGTTCATGATTTCCATTGACACAATGCTTGGGAATACCGTGCGGAGTTTACCCATCGCATTATAGAGTTCTTCTTCGTTAGTTACGGTTGCTTTTGTGATGTCATTGGTTTTCTCGTATTTCAATAAGTCTTCAAGAAGTCCTTTGACTTCAATCACCTCTCGTTGGGGTTTAAGTGGTATAAAGTTTAAGTCAGTATTATCTTTTTCTTTAAGTGTGATGAAAGGAATTGCTTTTTTATGATTAATTTCAGAGAAAGAATACTTTAGAGGTGATCCACTGTATCGAATGGTGTCGTATTTTACCTTCTGAGGGCCGTGAATGTGTCCTAGTGCGACATAATCAAACATCTCAACAATTGATACGTCAATCGCATCAACGCCTCCTACACTCACTGTTTCAGAGTCTGAGAGTTCAGGTACTTGTCCTGCATTAATGAAGAATTGGTGTGCAGTTAATATATTTCTTTCGTTTAGGTTTATATCCATCTTTTCTATTACATAGTGAAATGCTTCTTGATACGATGTTCCTTTGAACTCTTCAAATGCATTTCGTACATCACTGGGTTTGATGAAAGGCACAGTATAAAAGTTAATGGCACCAAACTCGTCCTCTAGTGTGATGGGAGTTAGGGAGTCTAATAGATCTGTGATGATATGAATCTTATGATAGGTGAATAAACGCCCACCAAGGCCCAAACGTTCACTGGAGTCGTGATTCCCTGAGTTCATGATTACCGTGCAATTAAGACGTGATAAATCGCCAAGGAGTGAATCAAACAGGTCAAAGGATTCTGTGTTAGGACTAATCTTGTCATAGATGTCCCCTGCAATTAAAAGAGCGTCTGTTTCTTCTTCCTTTACGATATTAATGATTTGATTCAATATATATTTTTGGTCTTCAATGAGACTTAAGTCCTCAAATTTTCTACCAATGTGTAAGTCTGCAATGTGCGCTATCTTCATAAGGACCTCCATTCATTACATAGATTATACCATGACTTGCGTACAAAAAAGGCACTCGCTGAGTGCCATAAATATTTATACAATAATTAATGTTATTCTAGATTTTCGCCATTTGTTTCAATGACTTGTTTATACCAGTAGAATGATTTCTTAGGTGTACGTTTGTACGTTCCTTTACCAGCATCATCACGGTCAACATAAATATAACCGTAACGCTTACTCATTTCACCTGTTCCCGCAGAAACAAGGTCAATACATCCCCATGAAGTATATCCAAGAAGATCAACGCCATCAAGTTCGATTGCATCTTTCATTGCTTTGATATGTTCTCTTAGGTAAGCAATTCGATAGTCATCTTCGACGTATCCATTAGCATCCGGTGTATCATAAGCACCCAAACCGTTTTCAACCACAAACAATGGTTTTTGGTAACGATCATAAAGAATGTTCATTGTGATTCTGAAACCAAGTGGATCAATTTGCCATCCCCATTCAGAAGCATCAAGATATGGGTTCTTTACTGAAGCAAAAATATTTCCTTCTGTTTGTTCATTAACTTTTGGATCAGCTGATTGAACACGTGATGAGTAGTATGAGAATGAGATAAAGTCGACAGTATTTTCTTTAAGAAGTTCTAAGTCGCCCTCTTCCATTTCAATCACAACACCTTCTCGCTCTAATTGTTTCAATGCGAATGCAGGATATTCCCCACGAGATTGAACATCGATAAAGAAGAAGTTCTCACGATCTGCACTCAGTGCCTCCCAAACATCATCTGGTTTAGGTGTGTAAGGATAGTTTGTACCCGCTGCAAGCATACAACCAACCTTTGTATCAGGGTTGATTTCATGAGCAATTTTAGTTGCGAGTGCACTTGCCACAAGTTCGTGGTGAATTGCTTGATACATTACTTGCTTCTTGTTTTCACCTTCAGCAAATAATAATCCCGCTCCCATGAATGGTGCATGGAGAATCATGTTGATTTCATTAAATGTTAACCAGTACTTAACTAAACCATCAAAACGAGTAAATAGAACACGACACAAGTTTTCGTAGAAACCTACGAGCTTGCGGTTTTTCCATCCACCATATTCAGTAATTAAGTGCATTGGGCAATCGAAGTGAGTAATTGTAACTAAGGGTTCGATACCATATTTCTGACATTCCTTGAATAAGTCTTCATAGAACTGAAGCCCTTCTTCGTTTGGTGTATCTTCATCTCCCTTAGGGAAAATACGAGTCCATGCGATGGATAAACGATATGTTTTAAATCCCATTTCCGCAAACAATGCAATGTCTTCTTTGAAGTGATCATACATGTTGATTCCTTCTTTAGCTGGATAGTAATACCCATCTTCGAAATCAAGCATTTCACGTTGACTTGCGATTACTTTAAAACGATCTTCACCATGAGGGATAACATCAACGTTCGCTAGTCCACGACCGCCTTTATTGTAACCACCTTCACATTGGTTAGCGGCAGTAGCCCCTCCCCATAAAAAACCTTCTGGAAAACCTTTCATAAATAATTTCCTCCTTTTATTTATTGAACTATACTAATTATAACATCTTTTAATAGAGCATTCGATTTTTCATGAGCAATGACATCCAAATACTCACCAGAATTACTAATAAGAACCGGCGTTTCAATTAGGTAACCCTCATCTTCAATCGCTTTAATATCAAAGTCGAGAAGTTTTTGACCTGCACTCACTGTATCACCCTGTGAAATATATGATACAAAGTGTTTACCTTCAAGTTTAACTGTATCAAGACCCACATGAATTAAAACCTCAACTCCAGTATTGGATACAAGTCCAATTGCATGTTTAGTTGGGAATAAAGCAACAACAGTACCATCAAATGGAGCATAGACAGAACCATCAGTTGGTCGTATTAGAACTCCCTTACCTAATGCCCCTTCAGAGAAAGCTGCATCTTGAGCTAATTCTAAGGCAACAACATCACCCTTTATAGGACTGCTTACAGTTATTGATTCAACTGAATGAGTTACTTCTTCAACCGATTTATCAGTCCAGAAGAAGTAAGTAAGAACGAAACCAATGATTGCGGAAATTACAGCCACACCCATTGAAATATACATACCGTTAACATTACCAGTACTAGGATCAATGAAGTTTAAGAAACCAAAGATTCCGAGTCCACCCATAACAAATCCCTTAACATTAAAGAATCCCATGAGACCACCACCAACAGCACCACCAATCATTGAATAAATGAACGGAGTTTTCTTTGGAAGTGACAGTCCATAAATTGCGGGTTCAGTAACACCGAACAATCCCGAGATAACTGATGGAATAACAAGTTGTTTTTCTTTATTACTTTTCAGTTTAAAGTACATTGCAGCTACTGCAGCAGTTTGAGCAAATGAAGCCCCAAATGTACCCGCTAATACAGTTTCGAAGCCAAATGTTTGTAAGTTCATGATTGCGATTGGAATAAGACCCCAATGCAATCCAAAGATTACAAGTAGTTGCCAGATGAATCCAGTAAATGCCCCTGCAATAACAGGAGAGAACGCATTAAGAGCCATGAACGCTTCACCAACTAAGACCGAAGCCATTGTAATGAGTGGTCCAATTGCTAAGAAACCAACTGGTAATGCAATGATTAATACGATTAATGGTACAATGAATGATTGAATCATTTCAGGTACTATTTTATATGCGACTTTTTGAATTCGAGAAGCAAACCACGTAACTCCAATAACTGGAACTACAGAACTTAAATAGTTTTGTGCAAGCAATGGAATTCCAAAGACCTTAACGAATACAGGCGTTTCGAAAATCGTTCCTGCGAAAACAGTTTGAATTGGATCACTTGTGAAAGCTGAAGCTTGCAGCGCTGGATAACATAAAGCAGCACCAATCGCCATCCCCGTAAAAGGATTGAGCTTAAACTTCTTAGCTGTTGTATAACCCAGGATAATTGGCATGTATTGGAATAAAGCATCACCAATACCATTAAATAAGATATACGTCCCCGAGTCCATGGTAGTCCAACCAAATGCAACAGCAGCAGCCATCACACCCTTCAGCATACCCGATGCAGCCATAATTCCTAAGAAAGGCTGGAATGCACACGAAACGATATCAATAATAATGTTTAATGCACCCTTAGGCCCCTGTGAATCATCACTGTCCTCAGTTAGACCAATAATTGAATTGATTTCACTGAATACATTTGGAACATGATTACCAATAACAACTTGGTACTGTCCCCCTGCTTTCATCACAGTAACAACACCATCATTTGCCTTCAAGACCTCATCATTTGCTTTTGACTCATCTTTTAAACGGAATCTTAGGCGCGTGACGCAATGAGCTAAAGAAGAAATATTTTCCTTCCCGCCAACGTTTTCAATAATTGTATTCGCTAATTCTGTGTATTTACCCATGGTAAATTCCTCCTTGTTGTTTTTCTAACATGAAGGTTTGGCCAACTTAATGTCACCATCCAAAACTTATTTCGTTTTAAAGATTACACGTTCAATATGAATCGTAAGATACAGAAGTTCCTCATCCGAAATAACATAGTTATAATGATCCGAAATGAAATCCTTGACGTTAAGACTCACACTGTAAGAACTCGGATACTTGATCTTAATCAGTTCAAGCAGTCCATCCTCATTACTGTTATAAACACTCTTATTAACCAATCGATAAGCAAAGAATTTAAGATGCGTTACAAAACGATAGAAATAAACATCATCCTCATCAAACTCAACTTTAAATCGATATTTTACGATGTTTGTGATTTCATTGATTACTTTCGTAATTTCAACAATATCATCTAAGGAATCTTCACCCGATGCATTCAGAATATGAAACGCAATAAATCCTGCCTCATCTTCCGGTAACCTCAAGTTGAAATGTTCCTCAATCATATCTAAGGCCTTAAGCCCGATCTGATATTCATCTTTATAAAAGCGCTGTATATCCCATAACAAGACATCCTTAATGACAATGCCCTCTTTAAAACGCTCAATCGCAGTGTGGATATGATCTGTTAAAGATACAGTTAAATTCGCATGCATTTTCTTCTTAAGAGCCGCTTGCGCAAACGCAATGATATCATCCGACAGAGAAAAAACCTCAAACGGAATATCGTTGATCAATTGAATGAAATTATCACTCAGTTCATGAGATGAAAGACTGAATGTTTTATCGACATCCGCTAAATCGATGGTATCACCTACTTTTTTCTTGTACGCGAGTCCCCTTCCCATCATGATCTTTTCTTCATCATTTTTTTCCAATACAACAATAACGTTGTTATTGAGAATTTTATGAATTAACATTGTTGCCCCCTTAAAAATATAAAAACCTGTTAGTACACAAAAAAATCTTCGTGTACAAACAGGTTTAGCTTGTATTTAAACAATCACTATCCGTTGCTTCTCTATTATACCACCACGAATAGTAATGTCAACGCTTTCAAAGATATAAAAGAGCACGATAAATGAAAAGGTAACGTCCAGTTATTTAATTCACTTCCTTTTCACGGATTGTTTTATGTAAATGTAACGTCCGATTGCGGAAATATGGTATTACTCATCATTGTCATTCTTAAGGTTTCGATGCTTTGTAATAAGTAAAACTGAGTATACAGTCACTGCAACAAACTCGACTATAACTGTATCGATATTTGTAATATGATTTAAGTCAAAACTATACCCGTTAGATAATATTGAAGTTATGATTAATCCTAAGAACAACAAACTCAAAGCAGGAAAAATATACATGACTTTGGTAGTGTAAGTATCTAATAAACCATCATTGAGTAACATATATGTCGTTACAACAAAAACTGATACAAATATTATCGCAAAGTCTAGACGTGCCATCGATTCAACTTGTAGTGAGAAGAGATCAATAGCAAAGTTTTTAAGACCCAATAATATAATAAGTGATAAAAAACCGTAAAGTAATCCTTTTCCTCTGATGTATATCATTCTTTCATCCAT
>JAAYNU010000231.1 GCA_012520695.1 Erysipelothrix sp. | reverse complement strand
TTTTGTGCTCTTGAGATATTAATTTTTGCTCCTACAATAAACAAAAATTGTGTAAATAAGATTATTTACACAACTTTAATTTATTTTTTTTTATTACCTAGAATACATAAAAATACAGAAGTACAACAATACCCAGCGCAATTCGATACCAACCGAATACAGTGAAGTCGTGTTTCTTCACATAGCCAACTAAGAATTTCAAAGCAAAGATTGAAACGACAAATGCGACGACTGTTCCTAGTCCGAGATAAACAATCTCAGCACCGGAGAATGCTCCAGCGAACTTCATAAACTTCACAAGCTTCAATGCGCTTCCCCCAAACATTGCGGGGATTGCGAGGAAGAATGTGAACTCCGCCCCAACAACTCGAGAAACTCCTAAGATGAGTGCACCAATAATCGTAGCACCTGAACGGGATACTCCTGGGAATATCGCAGCGATTAATTGGAAGACACCAATTAAGAACGCTGTGTAATACGTAATTTCTGAAATGTCATTAACCTTTAAGCGTTTTCCTCTTGAACGATCTTCCACAACAATGAAGATAACTCCAAAGAGAATCAACATAATGGCGACTGTCGTAGGATTAAAGAAGAGTTCATTGAAGACATCATCAAACAGAACTCCTATGACTCCTGCTGGAATCGATGCGACAAGAATCTTAAACCACATCGTCATTGAATCTTTCTTAATACGAATTCCGTGTTCAAATGAGAATGGGAATAATTTATTCCAGTATAAGACAACTACGGCCATTACAGCACCCAGTTGAATAACAACAAGGAACATTTCCATAAATTGTGGACTCACATTCAACTTAATGAACTCGTCCACAAGGATCATATGTCCTGTACTACTAATCGGTAACCACTCTGTTATTCCCTCAACAATACCAAGAAAAATAACTTTTAATATTTCTATAAATTCCATACTATTTCCTCCACCTATTTAATTCGTTTTTGGTTCTGGATAGTCCACACCAAATGTTTCCACACTCATTGATTTTATAATTTGAGGAACTTCTGGTAAGTCAGCTTTTCCTGTTTCTACTTTCGCAATTGTATCAATCGCTTCAATATTGGATATGACTTCTCCGAATGCTGCATAATCACCATCTAGGTTCACTGCATCTGCATGAACTATAAAGAATTGAGATCCTGCTGAGTTCGGCATTTGTGAGCGCGCCATGGAAATTACTCCACGCGTATGCGATAAATCATTTTCGAAGCCATTGCTTGTAAATTCCCCAGCGATTCCGTAACCCGGACCACCGGTACCATTACCATCAGGATCTCCACCCTGAACCATAAATCCCGGAATCACGCGATGGAAGTTAAGACCATCGTAATAACCTGATTCAATTAAACTGATAAAGTTATTCACTGTATTAGGAGCAACACTTGGATAAAGCTCAATCTCAATGACATCACCATTTTCCATTGTCATTGTGACTACAGGGTTTTCTCCCGCAACTGGTGCTGGTGTTTCAATAACTGGCGGCTTTGTTGTTTCTGGTTTTTCAGCAGCTTCTTTGCCACAACCAACCAATAATACTAATAACGCAACTAAAACTACTTTTATTTTCATATCTATCTCCCAATCATGTTTCAATATTATAACACTTTGATCTTTCTTTGTCTTAATAAGTTTCCATGTTATAATTCATCAGAGGTATATATACATGACAATACTTAAAACAATCGTACTGGACTTAGATGGAACACTTTTAAATGATGAAAAGAAAATCAGTCCCAAAACAAAGAAAGCATTAATGGATGCTCAAGCATCAGGAATTAAATTGATTCTCGCATCAGGTCGCCCTACTCCTGCTATGTATCACTTAGCGAAAGAGTTGGAAATGGATAAACACCACGGCTTCCTTATTTCATTCAATGGCGCATGCGTTACAGACTGCGAAACGGGTGAAGAGATCTATAACCAACACGTTGATCCAAGCATTGCTAAAGAACTCTTTAATCATCTTAAAAAATTTGATGTTATTCCAATGATTGCGGATGACAAATACATGTACGTGAATAATGTATACAATCATTTGCTTAATCCGCGCAGCCATGTTGATAACGATGGGTCAATGATTAACATCATTGAATATGAAGCACGCCCAGCAAATCATCTTATTCGTGAAATGAGTGACTTCGCATCAGACGTTGATTTCCCATTACACAAGATCCTCATTGCGGCAGATCCTGTTTATCTACTGGATAACTTTGAAGCAATCAGCGAACCTTTTAAGAAGAAACTAACCTGTGTCTTCTCAGCACCATTCTATTATGAATTCACAGACCAAGGGGTCGACAAAGCAAACACTCTCAACAAAGTACTTGAGCCCCTGGGCATGAGTGCTGAGAACGTTATCGCATTTGGAGATGGACACAACGACAAAACTCTTTTAGAGTTTGCGCATATCGGAGTCGCTATGGATAACGCAGAAGACGAAGTAAAGGCCATCGCAACACACATCACTCATTCAAATAATGAGGATGGCATCGCAACAGCCCTAAGTAAATATAATTTAATCTAGGAACGAAAGTTCCTTTTTTAATACTCCATTTTAAAATCGGTGTCAGTTTCAACGACGGGTATTTCAGTAATCTCGGCATTACTAACATACGCTCTTTTAAGTGAGCTCATATATGAAACTAAATAGTTAACTTTATCAGCTTCACCCTGAACTTCAGCTTCAACAGAGAAATCTTGAAGGTTCTTCACCCAGCCTGTTAAACCAAGACGCGTCGCAAGTTGATAGGTCTCAAATCGAAATCCAACGTTTTGAACATTTCCAACAAAATTAATATGCTTACGCACAACATGTGATGATTTGAACTCAGGTATCTTAGCGCGCTTAACGTTTTCAACTACAAAGCGTTCTTTAATTTTAAGTGCAAGTTTCTTAAAACTCATATCAAACCCTCCGATCCTCTTAATTATATCACTTTTAAACAAAAAGCTCGCAGGAGCGGACTATTTGATTAAACTTAGGGTTAAGAAATATCATAACAATACCGAACATAAGAATATAGATTTTTTTTTACATCCACCTATTACCAATATAAACACGACTAACAACAAAAGGGAACTGCAACATCATCCAAAAGAAACTAATGAAAAATCATTTAAATCGCACTTTTAATAGAGATTTCGTTGGTTACAGTGCAGGTAAAAATAAGCATGCGAATTCAGTGGTGAGGTCAAATAGTAAAATTATAGGACAAAATAAAAGAAGTCAGTAGACCAATCCCACTGACTTTTGAAACCCTTGTTTTAATGGTTAACGCTTAGACATGATGACTTTAATTTCGTCTTCATTAATACCTACCATCGCTTCGCCTAAATCAGTTGAAATCTCGACTAATTTAGCAGCATCTTTGTAATTGGCTACTGCTTCAACTATGGCTTTGGCCCGTTTTTCTGGATTACCTGATTTGAAAATACCTGAACCAACGAAATTAGTTAATAAAAGTCAAGCACGAATTTTGGATGTATAGCCGTTCTCAGTCACATGATGAAAAGAACGAATTTATCGAACTTTTTTGATTTTTGTTGTATAATAGGATTATCTTATTCGAAGATAGTCTTATTTATAGACACCGAATAAATTACTTTTATTAATTTATTCAGCGAAGCAACTTGTGCGACCCTATGTGGTTTCCCTTGTTGCTTTTTCTTTTCATAAAACTCTGTGATTACAGTCGTATTCTTTGTCTTTGTTCTCAAGTGGCAGGATACTGCGAGATACAGTACTGTTCGCAAATTCTTATTGCCCTTCTTCGATATACTTAAATGAAGACCATCTCGAATCCCTGATTGATAAACATGAGGGTCCGTTCCTGCATATGCAATCAGTTGCTTCGGACCCTTAAATCGTGTGATATCCCCAATCTCCGCTACAATCCTCGCTGCAAGATTTTCTCCGATTCCAGGAATGCTGAGAATCGGTTCAAAGATATCCGTCTCGCGCGAAAGCTCTACTAGCTGACTTAATATATTCTTACATTTCGCATTGAAGAATGAAACTGTACCCATCAAGTCTACAAGGATATCACAATCAATATCATCTTTCTTACAACCCGAGCACGTTCTCTTTGAATACTCCAATACCGCTATTGCTTTCCTTTTGCAATAGGCTTCACCATGCCGAGTATTCTTCTTTAGGTACTTCGCAATGTCATCACTTTTCTTTCCTTTAATAATATCCGGATGTTTATATCTCGTGATTAGCACAACTGCAGCATCTGAATACAAATCAGGAAACACTTTTTTAAGACCTGGGAAGACACAATCAAGTTGGGCGTTAAATGATACTTTAGCCTTCACTAAGTGCACCATAGAATCAACGTAATAGCGATTCAATTGACGCATTTGGTTATGGATTGACTCGACAATCGGTTCAACCAAAGTGTCCTTAGAGTCAGCTGTAAAGTATGCTTTCGCAATCGTTCTACAATCCTTCTTATCTGTTTTGATACTTCGCAATGATTGCTTCCGAATCTTAGCCGACACTAAAAGGATTGATCATCACATAAGGGGTCTCTGAATCAATTAGGAACTTCTGAAGTCCGCGGTGATAAACACCTGTCGCTTCAAAAACAATCATCGGTTGATCAAGCAACTCATACAATCGTATGACTTCATTAAACCCTTCTAATGTGTGATCAATAACCTCGACCTTGGATAGCTTCAACAAGTCAGAACTAAATGCTTGGATATGACTGCTATCTTTTGACACATCCAAGGCAATACATTTTAAATCTTTCATATCTAATTTCTCCTTTCATTGTGCATTCGCTGCATTGAGGTCTCTTTCAACTCTTTCGTCCTATTTTCGTGTTTGATACAGGGATCATGAACACGTGTTCAATACCC
>JAAYNU010000230.1 GCA_012520695.1 Erysipelothrix sp. | reverse complement strand
TTTACAAAAAAAGAGACCTTATGAGGTCTCCTTGAGATCTTTAGCGATATCCTTGAGTCGGATGCTTTTAAGATGCTCTTCAAATAAATTATCAATGGGTGTATAAAGGCCATCGCACAGAGCAGCGTTGATTTCTGAATCATCTGTTGAAGCGGGGGTCTTTTCAAATAAGGATGGTTCGAGTGATTTTAAGATATTAAACATATTACATTCAGATGAAGTGAGTAAGTATCCACCTGCGGGTCCTTTGATTGCATCCACAAGGTTTGCTTGTTTCAAACGCGCAAAGACTTGTTCTAGATAGAGTTTGGATACATTCAAATGATCGGCAATATTTACGAGTGTTGTTACTTCATTATCTGAGATATGCATATATGTTAATGCAGCAATTCCATAGCGTGTTTTTGCTGAGAGTTTCATGGCTATCACGTCCTTTATAATACTAGTTTATGGTTTATGGGAATGATTGTCAAGTAAACATACCTGTAGGGTGGGTTATTAGTTAATTTGGGTGGTTTTCAGGTTCTTTTAGCGTCTTTTTTATCTGCAAATATATTGTTGCTTACTATGAAAAAAAGCCGATGATTCTCATCGTCGACTTGTATTATTTCATTTTGAGGAGCATTGCGTTGATCGCAACAACTACTGTACTTACTGACATGAGGAGTGCTCCTACTGCAGGTGTTAGAATAATTCCTGCGAAGGATAGGATTCCGGCTGCAAGTGGGATTGCGAGGAAGTTATATCCTGCTCCCCACCATAGGTTTTGAATCATCTTTGTCGATGTTTTCTTAGAGAGGGTAAGTAGGTGAACAAGATCCTCTGGATTTGAGTTTACGAGAATAATGTCTGCGGAATCAATCGCAACTTCTGTACCTGCTCCAATAGCGACTCCAACGTCGGCTCTCGCAAGACTTGGTGCATCGTTCACGCCGTCTCCAACCATCATTACGTGTTTGCCTTCATCTTGAAGTTTCTTAGCAATGATTTCTTTATCTTCGGGTAAGAGTTCTGCGTAGTAATGTGTAATGCAGAGTTCTTTCGCTACAACTTTTGCATAGTATTCGTTGTCTCCTGTTAACATCATTGGTTCAATACCCATTGATTTAAGTTGTTTGATTAAATCGTATGAGCTCTTCTTGATGGTATCTCCCTGAGCAACAATTCCAATGGCTTCATTGTTTGTGAGTAAGAATGACAATGAGTTTCCTTGGCTTGCGAGTGTTGATACTTCTTCTGTGTTATATGAAATATTATGTTCTTTCAGATATTTCTCATTCACAATGACCAGTTCAAGATCTTTGTATGTTCCCATGAGACCAGTTCCTGGAAGTGTTTCCACGTTGTGTGCTGCTGAGTATTCAACGCCTTGTTTCTGTGCTTCTTCAAGGATTCCCAGTGCAAGTGGGTGTGTTGAGGAAGTTTCAAGTGAGGCGAAGAGTTCAACAACTTCTTTATCTGTATAGTTTGATGAAAGACTCTTAATAAGGTTAACCGAGAAATCTCCTTCAGTGAGTGTTCCTGTTTTATCCATTAAGACTGCATCAACTTTATGTGCTTGTTCAAATGCTTCTCTGTTTGTGATAAGAAGTCCATTTTGAGCAGCAATTGAAGTGGATCGTGATACCACAAGTGGTATTGCGAGTCCAAGAGCATGAGGACATGCAATGATGAGGACTGTTACGAGTCGTTCAAGTGCGATGTTTAAATCTTTCGTAATCGCAAACCAAATGATGAATGCGAGTACTCCGACAATAAGTGCGATGTAGAATAAATACTTCGCTACGACTTGTGAGAGTCTTTCGTTTTTTGATTTATCTTTTTGTGCTTGTGATACAAGGTTCATAACTTGAGCTAAGTAGCCAGACTCACCCGTACCACGAACTTGAATATGAAGTGTTCCGTTTCCGTTAATGGATCCTCCAATAACGCTGTCGCCAAGTTTCTTGCTGACGGCTA
>JAAYNU010000020.1 GCA_012520695.1 Erysipelothrix sp. | reverse complement strand
TCATTAGCGATTTCTCTCAATTTCTTTTCAACTTTATCGATTCCGCCACTGATGATTCTCGTGAGAACTTGTTCTCTTACAATTTGTTCTTGGGGAGTGTAGACATAAGTGCTTGCGGTTTCTGGATCGATGAGTTCGAATTCTGCGTTACCACTCATACGTTTTGTCCACATGAGTTCAAGGGGTGCACTCAATCGTTTTGCTTCTTCATCCGTTTCTGCAGTGATGATGGCGATTGAGATGATACTGTAGAGATCTTTTTCAGGATGGGATTTCTTGAAGTTATCCTTGTAGTAATTAAGGGCAGCATTTACCATTCCTGGATTAATGTGGTGTGCGAATGCGAATCCCATTTCTTTATGTAAGGCAAATTGTACGCCACCTTGACTTGATCCAAGCATGAACATTTCAGGGATTTTATCTGTATTACCTGGTGTCTTGATTGGAGCATAGGGGTGGTTTGACGGGAAGTCACGGTTGAAGAAGTGGAATAAGTCGTCCAGTTGTTCAGTAAATGGGTTCTTGTTGTGAACATCCATTGTGCGTGCGAGGGCGATTGAGGTGATTGGGTCTGTACCCGGTGCGCGTCCGGTTGCGAGGTCAATTCGTTCTGTGAACAGTGACTCTAATACCGTAAAGCAATCCATAACACTCAATGCACTGTGGTTTGGTAGCATGATGCCACCTGCGCCAACGCGAATCTTATTTGTTTTTGCGGCAACGACGGATGTCATTAAGTCCGGTGATGTACTGCTCAGGTTCTTTGTATTGTGGTGTTCTGCAAACCAGTAACGGTGAAAGTTTTGGCTTTCTGCATATGTGCACTTTCTATAATTGCTTCTAAACTTGTTTTAACGTCCTCATATGGGTATACGTGAGCAACATCTTTAATTTGTTAATCATTATTCTATGTCTCATTTAATAGTTTCTAAGTCAATTTCTAATCGTGTTAAGAATTCTTTCATAGTTCTTTTATCGTCATCGCGGAATCCCATAAACAAACTGTCTTGGTATTCTTCCCAATAAAGATGAATGGGATCAATGAGTTCTGAGCCTTTTGGATTAAGTGAAATGAGCGTAGAGCGTCACTTTCACTTTTTACTTTTGAAATGATTTCTTGGTTTTCTAAACTTCGAACCATGTTACTCATGGTCGATGCCTCGCAGTTTAGTAGTTGAGCGAGTTCAACTTGAGACAAAGGCCCTTCATTATCAAGATGACATAAGAGTTGGTCTTGTCCAATGTGTAAATTGAGCTTCCTTAATTGGTGCATGTATTCTTCTCGTGTGTTTGCTGCGATTGTATCCAGTAAGACGCGTAATTGAGTTTCCATGTGTCCCTCCTTCATTTAGTTAGCATGCTAAGTAAATCATAGATTCCACAAGAGTAAAATGAAATGCTTGGTTTATGATGAATTTTTATTTTGGTGTAAGTAAATTATTTTTATGCGACTTTTACTGATTGTAAGCCACTGGAGACTGTGGTAAAATGTCTATAGAAAATCGAATCAAAGATATGTTGTGAATGGAACATCAGCACAGAGAGAAGATCAGTTTGGTGAAAGATCTTATGAAGCCATTTAGAATGCTCCTTTGAAGATGGGAATTCCCCGGTTCGTCTCGTTATCGACAATTAAGATGTATGCTTTTAGCATAAATCAGGATGGTACCGCGTGAGAACGTTCCTGGATTGGAATGTTTTTTTTATGTTTAGGAGGAGAAATAAGATGAAATTTAGAACAAGTGATGAAGTAAGGGATTTATTCCTAGAGTTTTTTAAATCGAAAGGGCACATGGTAGAGCCAGGTGCACCACTAGTACCGATTGACGATAAGTCATTACTGTGGATTAACTCAGGTGTTGCGGCATTGAAGAAGTATTTTGATGGACGTGTTAAGCCAAGCAACCCACGTATTGTGAATGCACAAAAATCATTAAGAACCAATGACATTGATAATGTAGGACGCACAGCTCGTCACCAAACTTTCTTTGAAATGTTGGGTAATTTTTCAATTGGAGATTACTTCAAGAAGGATGCAATTGCATTTGCATATGAATTCCTGTTTTCACCCGACTGGTTAGGAATTGATGTGAAGGATGCATATTTCTCAGTGCATACCAGTGATCAAGAAGCATTTGATATTTGGGTTAATGACTGGAATATTGATCCTGCTCGAATTCTTAAAACTGATGATAACTTCTGGCAAATAGGGGATGGCCCATGTGGACCAAACTCAGAAATCTTTATTGATCGAGGACCATCTTACGATCCTGAAGGCCTTGGAGAAATCATGTTCTTTGAAGACCGTGAAAATGATCGCTATGTTGAGATTTGGAATATTGTATTCTCACAATTTGATGGTGTCGATGGTGCAGATATTGCTAGCTTCAAGGAACTACCTCAAAAGAACATTGATACAGGGATGGGATTTGAACGCCTCGTATCCATCGTTCAAAACGGTGAGACAAACTTTGATACTGATTTATTCTTACCCATCATTCATGAAGTTGAGAAACTCAGTAATGTATCCTATAAAGAGAACCCAATGGCGTACCGCGTAATTGCGGACCACATTCGCTCTCTTGTGTTCACATTATCCGATGGTGCAGTATTCTCAAATGAGGGACGTGGTTATGTTCTTCGTAGAATTCTACGTCGTGCGGTTCGTTATGGTCGTGTTATCAACATCAACCAATCATTCTTATCAGGTCTTGTGGATGGCGTGATTGCGAATATGGCACATTTCTACCCAGAACTGGGTCATAATTCAGACCGCATCAAAGAACTAATTTTATCTGAAGAAAAACGATTTGAAAAAACACTAATCGAAGGTGAGAAACTACTCATTGACTCACTGGACCATTCATCTACTAAAGTGTTGAATGGCGAGACAGCGTTTAAACTCTATGATACATACGGTTTCCCAGTTGAACTCACACAAGAAATTGCTTTGGAACACGGATTCAGTGTTGATTTAGAAGGCTTTGAAGTTGCGCTTGAAGCACAAAGAAATTTAGCGCGTTCAAGTCGTCAAAAGAGTGAGTCCATGGGTTCACAACAAGAAGATTTATTAAACTTCGATACGCCTTCTACATTCCTTTATAATACAGAAGAATGTACAGGTACCATCACAGGGTTATTTGTGGATGGTAAACGTGTGCCATCATTTACTGGAAAAGGCCAGGTTATTGTAGACCAAACCGTATTCTATGCTGAAAGTGGTGGTCAAGTTGCGGATACTGGAACTCTGAATTCTGGTCGCGAACTCGAAGTATCAAAAGCATATGGTGGTCAACACCTTCACTTAGTTGAAATTGATGAAACATTAACTGAAGGCGATACAGTTCAATTAGTGGTTGATCATGAGCGCCGTACGCGTATTCGAAAGAATCACTCGGTTGTTCACTTAGTGCAAGCAGCACTTCGTTCAATTCTTGGGGATCATGTTCTTCAAGCGGGATCGTATGTGGATGATGCATATTTCCGATTTGATTTCTCTCACTTTGAAAAAGTAAGTGATAAAGATCTTAAGTCGCTTGAAACAATGGTTAACCAGTGGATTGCTCAATCAATTCCTGTTGTTACTGAAGAAATGGACGTTGAGTCTGCGAAGGCGAGTGGTGCTATGGCGCTCTTCTCTGAAAACTACGGAGATGTCGTTCGTGTGGTTTCCATGGGTTCAGCTTCTGTTGAACTGTGTGGGGGTACTCATGTGTCCAATACTTCTGAGATTGGTCTTATGAAGATTGAATCAGAGGAATCTGTTGGTTCTGGTGTTCGAAGAATTCAAGGTAAGGTTAGCTTAGCAGCTCTTGCAGCGTACCAAGTCTATGAAGAAACAGTTATGAAACTACGCAGTGATTTAAAAATTCCTGCTCAAAAAACTCTTACTGATCGTATTGATGAATTAGTTCATGAACTCGATCTCGCTACGAAAGAAAACAAGAAGTTGATGGGGGATGTGATTGTATCCCAATCCGCATCATATATTGATGAAGCACTTGAACTGCCTTCAGGACTGACATTTGTCTGGATTGAAGTGGATGCTCTTGATGCTGATGCAGCGAAACTCTTGGTTGAATCGGTTCGAAACAAGGTTGATATTGTATTCTGTGCTAATAAACAAGCATCGAGTGTAAACTTCATTGTTGGTAACAGTGAGAAAGCCATTAAAGAAGGTTTTAAGGCAGGGGATTTAGCGAAAAACGCTGCTCTTGCTACGGATGGAAACGGTGGAGGACGACCAAACTTTGCGCAAGCAGGTGGGAAATCCTTAGAAAAATTAAATGACGCAAAAGATGTTATTTCAACGATTGTTGGTATTGAACTTTAATTCGCGTCTGTTTTAGGATAAACTATACGTATATAAAGGAGTGATAAAATGTCAAAAGATAATTTAACAGAAACAATGGCATATAATTCCGAAGAGGTTCGCGAAGCGCGAATCAAGGAAATATTGACCCAGGTTGAAGCAGCGCTCAATGATCGTGGCTATCAATCCGTTGCACAGATTTCAGGTTATTTGATTTCAAATGATCCGGCGTATATTTCGTCGCATCAAAATGCAAGAATCACCATTCAGGAAGTAGAACGTTACGAAATTATCGAAGAACTGGTACGCTTCTATCTCGCTCAAAAATGAGTATTGGTAAGTCAATCGGTCTCGATTTAGGATCTAAAACATGCGGAGTCGCAATTTCGGATGGTTTGGGCATGTTCGCTCATCCCATCGATACGCTATATTATGACACTGACATGGCGCAATTAGAGGCACCCCTTCGAAAAATTATTGAGAAGGATCGTGTTAAAATGATTGCTCTTGGATTCCCTAAAATGATGAATAACGATGTGGGACTCAGAGCCCAAATATCAGAAGAATTTAAAGCCCTATTAGAATCTTGGTTTGATTGTGAGGTTGTATTAGTTGATGAACGATTAACGACTGCAGCTGCTACAAAACAATTAATTTCTCAAGATGTATCACGCAAAAAACGTAAGAAAGTCGTGGATCAACTGGCAGCTGTCCATATATTGCAGTCCCATCTTGATCGTCAACGCTTCTTAAGAGGAGACTAATTATGAATGAAAATGTATTAACAGTAATTGATGAACTTGGAAATGAAGTGAAAATGGACATCCTATTCACATTCAATGATGACACATATAAAAAGGACTACGTTCTTTACGTAGATCCGAAAGATGAAACAGGAGAAGTCTTTGTTTCTGCATATACAGAAGATGGGGTTTTAAATGAAATCACAGATTCAAAAGAGTGGGAAATGATTGAAGAAGTTTTCAGTGCTTTCGTAATTCAACACGAAGGTGAAGATCATGTACATGATGAAAACTGCAACCATGAACACACGCACTAAAATAGTAATCGCACTAACACTTGGAATTGTTTTAATTCTGGGTGTTAGTGTTGTGCTATATTCAAACAATACAAAACCAGTTCAAACAGAGAGTGAAGTAATTTTCTTTGATGTTGTCGAAGGAGATTCTTTGGGATCTGTTTTATCGCGTTTGGAAGAAGAAAATCTTATTAAATCAGCGTTCTTTACCAAATACAAAGCTAAATTCATCGATAAAGGCGAAGTATTTGTAGGAACATTTGCTCTTGATAAATCATGGACATCTGAGGAAATCCTTGATTATCTTTCGCATGCAAGTTATGGTGCTGTCGAAGCTGAGGTCTTCTTAGTAGAGGGCAGTTGGGCCAAAGACATGGCCAAGGAAATATCGGAAACCATTGCAGTCAGTGAAGAACGACTTCTTGAACTATGGAACGATAAAGCTTATATTCAAACATTAATCGATAAGTATGAAGTATTGCCGAGTGAATTATTGGATAACACTGATGCACGCGTCTTACTTGAGGGGTATTTATATCCTGATACATATCGATTCTATGTGCGAGCAACAGAAGAAGATGTAACTGAGCGACTTGTTTCCAACGCAAACGATAAGTACCTAACGTATAAAGATCGTATGCCCGAGAATATGAGTCCTTATGAACTGATGACTCTTGCGTCAATCGTTGAATATGAAGCAAGTACTGATGAAGATATGAGCCTTGTAGCGGGAGTGTTCTACAATCGTCTTGATGCGGGTATGATGCTTCAATCATCAGTTACAGTTTGTTATGCACTGTACGAATTTGATAAATGGGAAGAATGTGAACAAAATCCTGAACTGGATAATCCCTACAATACGTACATGAATGAAGGGCTCCCACCAGGACCTATTTTGAACCCATCGGTTCGTGCGATTGAAGCAACACTGGACTATACTGAAAGTTCATACTTGTTCTTTATCGCTGATGTACACAACGTCGTTGATGGTAGGGTGCATTACCAAACCACTTACGATGAACACGTTCAAGACAGAATATTATTATTAGGTTATTAGGAGAAAAATTATGAAGCCAATTGTTATCGGATTAGCCGGCGGAAGTGCGTCAGGTAAATCAAGTATTGCTAAGAAATTGAAGTCACACTTTGAAACAACTCAAAATGTTGTAATTGTTCGAATGGATGATTACTATAAAGATCAATCCAATGTATCGATGGAACTTAGATTAGAAACAAACTACGATCATCCTTTCGCATTTGATATGGATTTACTCTTATCAGATATTAGAGAACTGAAGGATCGCAAGTCAATTTCAAAACCAGTATATGACTTCATGAACCATACGCGCAGTGATTATACTGAGCACATTGAAGCATGTGACGTTATTG
>JAAYNU010000229.1 GCA_012520695.1 Erysipelothrix sp. | reverse complement strand
GTGGAAAAATCTCTGCTGTTGCTGTTGTTAAGGGTGGAAACGAAGATGTAGCTAAAGATATCGCAATGCAAGTTGCTTCAATGGCTCCTCAATTCGTATCTGAAAAAGATATTCCAGCTGAAACAATCGAACATGAACGTAATATTCAAATTGAAATTGTGAAGAATGATCCAGATTTAGCGGATAAACCTGAACAAGTCATCAACGGAATTATTAAGGGTCGTGTAAGCAAATCATTACAAGAAATTTCACTTGTTGATCAAGTTTATTTCAAGGATGGTAAAGCTAAAGTTGCGGCTTTCTTAAAGGCTGAAAATGCTGAAGTTCTTTCATTCGTGCGTTTCGCATTGGGTGAAGGAATTGAGAAAAAAGTTGAAGATTTCGCCGAAGAAGTTGCTAAAGCTTCACAGGTTTAATATTGTTAATAAAGGACACATTTACTGTGTCCTTTTTGAAAGGGAAAATCTATGTATAAGCGTGTATTGTTGAAGTTAAGTGGTGAAGCGTTATCGAGTACAGAAGGGATTTTTGATCCAGTTGTATTGGATGATTTGTCTTCTCAAATTAAGACAATTGTCGACAATGGTGTTGAAGTTGCTATTGTTGTCGGTGGAGGTAATTTCGTCCGAGGTCGTATGGCTGAGGATTTAGGAATTGATCGCATTCAAGTTGATTACATGGGGATGTTGGGTACAGTTATCAATGCATTGGCAATTCAAGGATCACTTGAAGGCCATGGTGTTGCTACGCGTGTTCAAACTGCGATTGATATGACAAAGGTTGCGGAGCCATTTATTCCGCGTCGTGCGGTTCGTCACCTAGAAAAGGGTCGTGTTGTGGTCTTTGGGGCTGGAACGGGTTCTGCTTTTTTTTCAACGGATACAACAGCAGCACTTCGTGCATCTGAAATCAAAGCTGATGTCATTTTAATGGCTAAAAATGGTGTTGATGGTGTCTATAATGAGGATCCTAATGTGAATCCAGATGCTGTTCGATATGACTCATTATCATATATGGATGTATTGCAACAGGAATTAACGATTATGGACTCAACTGCTACTTCAATGTGTATGGACAATGATATTGATTTAGTGGTCTTTAATATGAATGAAAAAAATAATATAATTAAAGCAGTGAAGGGCGAAGCAGTTGCTACGCATATTTCTAAGGGAGGTAAGAAATAATGAATGAAATTATCGAAAATGGTCGTCTATTAATGGATGATTGCATCACATCTTTCAAAGAGCGATTGGGTACACTTCGTACAGGTCGTGCGAGTGCAGGGATGTTACATGGTATTACAGTTGAGTATTACGGAACAGAAACTCCGCTTGACCAACTGGGATCAATTACAGTTAATGAGGGAACTCAATTAGTTGTAAAATTATTTGATCCAGCATCTCTTAAGGATGTTGAACATACGATCAACGAATCGCATTTGGGGCTGTTGGCTCAAAATGATGGTAAGGTAATTCGTATTAACGTTCCAAGTCTTACAGAGGATACGCGTCGTAGTTTATCTAAAAATGTGAGTGTCTTTGCCGAGGAAGCAAAGGTTGCGGTTCGTAATGTACGTCGTGATTTAAATGATGAAGTTAAAAAGACTGATAACTTACCAGAAGACCAAGAAAAGGGTTTATTGGAAGACATTCAAAAACTAACGGATTCTTTCATTAAAATGATTGATGATGTTTCGAAGGATAAAGTTAAGGACATCATGACGATTTAACATGAGTGCTCCAAAGCATGTTGCCATTATCATGGATGGTAATGGTCGATGGGCGACGAAGCAAAAGAAATCTCGTAAATTTGGTCATTACTATGGTAGTGAGAATGTTCGAGAAATTACTCTCGCTTCACTTGACTTAGGTATAGAGGTTGTTACGCTCTATACCTTTTCAACTGAAAATTGGAAGCGTCCACAAGAAGAAATTGATTATCTCATGAAGTTGCCTTCAATCTTCTTTGATAAATTTTTAAAAGAACTCATGGAAAAAGGGGTTCGAATTCATACGATTGGTGATTTATCTAAAATTCCTGATCGTACGCGAAAAGTAATGCTTAATGCGGTAGAAAAGACGAAGAATAATTCTAAGTTAATTCTGAATTTCGCAATAAACTATGGTTCTCGTGATGAAATTGTTCGAGCGGTCAATGAAATTATTAAATCAGAAGTTACCGAAGTAAGTGAAGACACAATCAGTGACTTCCTTGACACCAAGGGACTTCCTGAAGTTGATTTACTGATTCGAACAGGCGGGGAACAAAGACTGAGTAACTATCTTCTATGGCAATTAGCGTATGCTGAAATGGCCTTTGTAGATGTTGCGTGGCCTGAGTTCTCACGTGAAATGTATGAGGGTCTCATGCATGACTTTATAAATAAAAATCGTCGATTTGGAGGGCTTTAAAATGAAAGAGCGCACACTTACAGCTTTAGGTATTATTGCCGTTGCACTATTTGCAATGTCCTTTGGAAATAAGGGTCTATTGGTGCTTGTATTTGCGCTAATTCTAATTGCTGGATATGAAATATATGATATTCGCAAAGGTCAGTATCGTCCGTGGATGCTTGCAGTCATTATCCCAGGTATTTTAATCGGTGGCTTAATTGATGCAAGTTTATTTATGGTGTTTCTTGGAATCTTAATGTTCGTCTTATTTACGATTTCTGTTTCATTTGAGTGGTTTAATTTTAATGAGGTTTCTTACTCATTTATTATGATTGCAATGCTTGTATTTGCACTTCAATCATTAAAGATCACTCTTTCATATGGCATGTTATTGTTCTTATATGTCCTGATTGCGAACTTCGCAACGGATACATTTGCATACTTTGGTGGTTATTTCTTTGGGAAGCGTAAGCTCAACAAACGAATTTCTCCAAAGAAAACAATTGAGGGTTCTGTGATTGGTTATGTTATGTCTGCAATTTTGTCATTAACGTTTGCGTATTTCGTACTTCATTCGCTTAATCTTCCATCACTCGTATACATCACTGCGAGTCTTACGATTCCTTTTGTATCTCAGGTTGGGGATTTAGCGTTCTCATTAATTAAGCGTAATTTTG
>JAAYNU010000228.1 GCA_012520695.1 Erysipelothrix sp. | reverse complement strand
TTTTTCTTATTTGATTCTTTCATTTGACGAAGCATCAATTGACTTGACTCATACCAGAAATCATAGTTACCCATGAACAACTGAATTTTACCAAAATCGATATCCGCAATATGCGTACACGTCTTATTTAAGAACGCACGGTCATGAGAAACAAGAATAACGGTAGAATCCAAGTTAATTAAGAACTCCTCTAACCACTGAATTGCCTGTAAGTCAAGGTGGTTCGTCGGCTCATCAAGTAATAAGATATCTGGATTACCAAAAATTGCTTGTGCTAAAAGAATCTTAACCTTATCCGTAGCAGTTACATCCGCCATCAACATGTCATGGATACCAGACGTTACACCCAATCCATTTAATAAGATCGCAACTTCACTCTCAGCATTCCAGCCATCCATGTCCGCGAACGCTTCCTCAAGCTCCCCAGCACGAATACCATCTTCATCAGTGAAATCACTCTTCGCATAGATCTCATCTTTTTCTTTCATTATGGCATACATCTTCTCATTACCCATGATTACCGTTTCCATTACAGAATAAGTATCATAAGCGAAATGATCCTGTTTAAGGAAAGACAAACGCTTTCCACCTTGAATTGAAATGTTTCCACTCGTAGGATCAATCTCACCAGACAACAACTTCAAAAACGTTGACTTACCCGCACCATTGGCACCGATAACCCCATAACAGTTTCCATCCAAAAAGGATATATTCACATCTTCAAACAATGGTTGACCACTAAACATTAGTGATAAATTATGCGTACTAATCATTTTATACAACTCCTTAAGTGTTTTTTACACGACATTTGTTATTGTAACACACTTAAATGCATAATACATCCATTGTACGAACGAAAATTACCAAGCAAAAAGAATGAAAACACACCCTAAATAGAGATGGATTAACGTAAAAAAAACCTCCTTTATTCAAGGAAAGTTGGATTTAAATATATGGTGCCCGAAGACGGACTTGAACCGTCATGGGGTTTACCCCCGCTGGATTTTGAGTCCAGTGCGTCTACCGATTTCACCATTCGGGCATGCTTTAATATAATAAGGCATTTCCAATGATAAAACAAGCATTATTTATAAAAAAGATGCATTTAATTTAAGGGGTTAATTATTATTGTAAGTGCACCCTCATTTCTGGTTTTAAGTAAGAAAAGTATATTAGATGGATTAAAATTATTCAATAAACCCTTAGACTTTGTTGGGTTCGCCACTGTCTCCATTTACTGAATTGAAGTTTGCGCATTGATTTTTTTATTAAGTACTAAACTATTTCGCTTGATATACCCAAATAAACGGATTGTATTGGATCAAAGTGGATTTTAGTAGACGGAGTATCTATTAAAATGAGTTTGGTTTACATGAAAAAAGAACACCTCAGTTGAAGTGCTCTTGATTGATTAATTAAACGTGAAGATTCCTTCTGTTGTATGATCAACAGTTTCGTTGTCTTTGTTTAGTGTGAGTGTTTCACCGGATGTGAAGATCACAGGTGTAATAACTGACTTCCCTTTTTCTTTGATGAAATCAAGGTCAACTTTTGTAAGGACGTCCCCTTGAGTTACGCTGTCGCCTTGTTTCGCAACACCATGGAATCCTTCACCATCGAGTTCAACTGTGTCGATACCGATGTGGACAAGGATTTCGAGTCCGTCTTTTGTAGTGATACCATAAGCATGCCCTGTTGGAAATACCATGGTGATTTCACCTGATACTGGAGCATGGATTGTGCCATCTGTTAATTCGATTGCATATCCATCACCCATCATTTTTTGTGAGAACACGCCATCTGGAACGTTCTCGATTGCGACTACTTTACCCGCAGCAATATTTTGAAACACTTCTTTATTTTTCTTTTTGAATTTAAACATGAAAACCCTCCCATTTGCATTATACAAACCATTCATCGGTTTGATGACATTTTATCACAATTTCAATTAATAATCTCTTGAATTTATTTTTTAAGGTCTTTTAGAACACGAACCATGAACTCATACGTACGATCAAACGACGCAAGGTCAAGACGTTCTTGTGGTGTATGAATATCAAACATGATCGGTCCAAAACTTACAATATCAAGTTCAGGAAGCTTATCTTTCCAGATTCCTAATTCAAGGCCACCGTGTGTTGCGACAACATCCATGTCCGCACCTCTCATCTCCTTGAAGACTTCAAGCAGGTGTTTTCTGAACTTTGAATTCACATCATAGTTCCAACCAGGATACTTCGCAGAAAACTCAACATTGAAGCCCAATGTATCAGCCAAGAACTCCACTTGCGCCATCGTATTCTCAATCACAAAGGATTGTGTTGCGCGAAGCGAAACCTCGATTGAAAGTTTTGATTCACTCAGGGCAACGGTACCAACGTTCGCAGATGTGATGACTAAATCATCAATTACTTTCGATTTTTGGATAAC
>JAAYNU010000227.1 GCA_012520695.1 Erysipelothrix sp. | reverse complement strand
GATATACGATGTTTTCCAACAGGAACTGGCTTGCCATCTTCAAGATCAACTGGTTCATGCCAATCCGACTCATAACTCTTTTCATATGGGCCATAAGTTAGTGCATACTGAAAGTTTTTATTTTTTCCGTATTTTTCGTCGTCACTCAAAATGTTATCTAGGAATTCAGTAACCATATGTTCTGCCCATAAATCAGTTGATGATAACTTGATTGTAGTTTTCCCTGCAATTATTTCATTGGTAAAATTAATAAAAAAGTCTCTATGACTAAATTCAAATCGATCACCGATCATATCGTGTAGTATTTTGAAATAAGAAGGATCTGATAATACAGCTCCAAGATAGAATCTAGTTTCCTTGTCTGCATCAAATTTCCAATTTTTCCCATCGACCACGTAAATTAGTTCATCTTCTATACCATCTTTATGTAAAAATTCGGATTGACCAAATAATGATTGGATAAATGTGACCTTTCCACTGGATCCGCTTTGAAATTGTAGTCGATCTGTACTAATTTCCGCTTTATCAAATGTTACATTAGCATTTTTAGATGAGAAATAGAGACCAATGCCAAAGTTGGCGTGTGGTGCTTCTTCGAGATCAACTCCGACTGATTGGGCAGAAGGTGAGAACCATGAATCTCTTAACACTATATTTTTTGAGTTTTCTGAAAATGATATCAAAGTAGGTGTAAACTGATACGCATTTTTACCTGGGTCGGATTTAAATGGAGCAATGATATTTAAGTTCTCAATCGTAATATCACCCAATGCAGAAAATACCTTAGTAAGTTTTGTTACTCCTAATTCGAATGTGATATTCTTAGCATCTCCCTCACCCTTTATTGTTGTACCCGCTGGTATCGCAATAAACGAGCCATTACCGAGTGCCTTTGCACTATGGAGTTTTGTTAATGTAATATTATCCTTAATAATCCATGTATTGTTCTCACCCCTAGTCTCAGCAGCAGCTAAGAAATCAGTTTCATTTTCAATAAAAATATCTTCACCAACTGGAATAACTTTATCTTCAGCCTGAACAGGATTAATCGCTCCCAGCGTGAACACCAATATGGTGGTTAAAAATATTTTAGATAATTTCATAAGATCCCTCTTTTCTATGTTTTATTCAATACTTAATAATTACGGTTATAATCCCCCTTTAGTTTAACTATAACAAACACAGAAAACCAAACAACAGTCTATCTTGAAAACGTTTACATTCTTTACATTTAATGTGTTAACGGTTTCATTTTTTGTCATTGTTTGTGATAAAAAAAGGATTCTTAATTAGATCCTCTCAATTACTTCATGAATGATACCTGCTACACTTGATGCGTTAATGGACGGTTGTCCAAAGTGGCGTGGTACTGTTTTTATTGCGTTATTTAACTCTTCTTTGAATATGTCTTGTTTATGATATATTGCTTCTTCGAATGAAGCGTTAAAGACTCTTTCATACTCCATGACTCCTAGGTAGAACCATAGATCCTTATAAGGTCTCTTGCGGTAGTAATCAAGCCATTTCCACATGTAAACTGGGTCGTGTGTATTGGGACTGTCTATGTGGCAATGCTTGCACAAGAGAACAAAGTTTTGTGGCTCATCGCTTCCCTCGTTTGAGTGAGCGACAATGTGACAGCGATCGAGTCGTTTCTTAATACCACAGCACCAGCATGTTGTGGCAGTTAGGTTCTCGTCTGGTTTAAGTGTGTTCCAATAATTCTTTATTTCTGTCTTACTTGTCTTAATCATTAGAGTAGGTTAATGTGTCCTTCACATGCATCCAGTGTTTCCTTATCCCAAAGTGAAACTTGAACTTCACCAATATGTGCTTTTCCTAGAAGAAGCATACACATGCGTGATTGTCCTAAACCACCACCGATTGTGAGTGGCAATTCATCTTGAATCACTTTTTGGTGGAATGAGAATACTTTACGATCTTCTGCATTGGCTTTAATGAGTTGTTGGGTCATGGCATCTGAATCCACGCGAATTCCCATGCTCGATAATTCCATCGCACATTGTAAGGGTTCATGCCAGAAAATAAGGTCTCCATTGAGTGCCCAATCATCATAATCAGGGGCTCTGAAATCATGGGGTTTCCCATGTCTCAACTTTTCTCCGATTTGAAGAATAAATGTTGTGTGGTGTTCTTTAACATATGCTTCTTCTCTTGCCTTTGAATCAAGTTCGGGATACAGATCAAGAAGTTCTTGTGATGTAATAAAGCTCACTTCGCAATCCAGTTCCGTTGTAACTTCAGGATACTTTAACTTTACTTGTTCCAGTGTTGCATGGATGCAGTGTACTAATGTCTTAACGACGTCTTTAAGATAATCAATGCTGCGATCTTCTCTTGAAATAACGCGCTCCCAGTCCCACTGGTCTACATAGATGGAATGGAGGTTATCAAGTACTTCATCTCTTCTAATCGCGTTCATATCTGTATAGAGACCATTACCCACTCTAAAGTCATAATCAAAAAGGGCCATACGCTTCCACTTCGCAAGTGAGTGGACGACTTCTCCTGATACTTCTAATGCGGGTACATCAAAGCGTACAGGGCGTTCTACGCCACTAAGATTGTCATTAAGTCCTGAATCATCCGCAACAAATAAAGGAGCTGATACGCGCTTTAAATCCATTCTGTATGTTAATTGCTCTTCAAAACTGCGTTTGATTAAACCGATCGCTGTTTGTGTTTTATATGCCCCTAATAAAGAAGTATATCCCTTGGGTACTATTGTTTTTGTCATAAATTAACCCTCCCTAAATAAAAAAGCATCACGTGCCTAGAAATCGTTCATAAGTTGGTGCGCTCGGCAGGAATCGAACCTGCAACCTTTTGAACCGGAATCAAACGCGCTATCCGTTGCGCCACGAACGCAGTTGTTCTAAAGATATTATATCATATAAAAAGCTCACCTAAACTGAAGATTTAGAAGAGCTTAATTGTATTATTTTAATTCCGTCTAATAACCTTTGTGTGAAATGATCATTTCAGTGTAATATCCACCCACTGGAGTCTTGAAATGAAATCTTTATTGATTGTTCAATCAACCTCTTCGAGAAAGAATAACTCGTTTTAACAGTTACACAACGTCAAGCACATCTTCTTTACAGCCATTTCAAAACACATGTCAACGTTTATATTTTCTCAAAATAAATAATATCATCTCAACCACAGCACTCAAGATGATACCACCACATAGCGCAATCATCCACATGACGATTGCGCCAAGATCCGCAAAGGGCTCGGCAGTCTTGCCCATAGCACTCCACAGTGCAACAAGTGAGAGTACAACTGCAACGCCAAAGATCTTAAGACCAATGTTCAAATTATAATGCTGAAGAAACGCTGCATACCCCGCTACTAAGATACTTACAAATGCATACCGAAGTAAAAGCATCGCATCCAAATCTAAGTTTCGACGCACCAAAATAAAATAACTTAAAGATATAAAACACGTCAAGCCATATAGCGTCGGAACAAGAAACTTTCTCATTTGAATCACCGCTATCCTTAATATACCACTAATCGTGTCTAAAGATGTAAAAAAG
>JAAYNU010000226.1 GCA_012520695.1 Erysipelothrix sp. | reverse complement strand
GCCATCGGCTTGGTTCAGACAAAGTTATCGCCAACAATGCCCTTACCTTCCGAAATTATTAGTGAGGTGGTAGGGTATCTTTCAACCCATCGGCTTGGTAACATGCCCATCGAACAAGAAAAAAACCCTTTATAAGGGCTTTAGGTATGGATTCTTTCAAGAGAACACAGTGTTTTATTCGTTAGGAGAAAACCAACCATAAGTGATCTCATTAACACCCGTTGCTTCATCAACATCACTTTCTTCTCGCGCAAATCCTTGCGTAAGAATGAAATCTTGAGCAAGTGTGTTATCTTCATAGATCGTAACAACTAACTCATCGTAACGAGATTTAATGAATGTGATTAATTCAGTCGCAAACTTACGACGACGCGCAGGCGCCTCGACAAATACACCACCAAGGTAATACCCCTCAACAATAAAGGCAAAGCCCTTAATGACATCATGTTCATCGTAAACATAGACGTTCGCATTACCTAAAACTTCAATCATTGTTTCCCTTTGCTCATCCCAATACTGAGCATCCACAAAGGTATGAACTTCTTTATTAATTTCTGTCCACATATCTAATACTGTATTAAGTTCTTGTATTTCCATTAATCGAACCATTACAAACCCTCCTTATTATTCAAGACAAACTCTTTTAAACCCTTAGCAAAACCTTCTCGCTTATTCGTGTCTGTAATGTGATCCGCTTTATCTTTCAGTTTCTCACGCGCATTCCCCATGGCAATGCATGTCCCCGCAACTCGAAACATTGCGAGATCATTCGTATCATCGCCCACCGCAACAACAGCACTCATATCAATATCCAAGGACTCAGCAAGGTGCTCCAAAGCATTGCCCTTATTCGCATGATCTATTGTTATTTCTAAATAGTGTTTCTGTGACATTGGATAGGCGATGGATTCAATGGCTTGCATATCCTTTACACAACGCTCAAGCTGCTTACGAGAAAGCGCAAAGACCTGAATCTTCTCGACATCAATGTGTTTCTCTTCAACGTAATTCGCCATATCCCTGATGATGGGATATGCAGTGAAATCAGTGTTGAAGAAGATCCTACGCAGTGTCTGAACAAAGTAACTTTCATCATAGCACTGACCCTCAACATGAATATTCATCAAAACCCTATTTTTCTGAAGTATACGAATAATCTGAGCGGCAGTAGCATACGGAATACATTCCAAAAAAGAATCTTCACCCGATTTCAAATTCGTCACGCGACTCCCATTTGAAGTAATCGCATAATCCATCGACAACTCACGCGTCATCTTACTTGGAATTGCATCCAAGCATCGACCCGTCGTTGGCACTAGAAAATAACCCGCATCAGACATCTCTTCTAAAACATTAATAGTATCGTCACTAACTCGACGACGACCATTAATGGATGTTCCATCAATATCAAACGCAAGAATTTTCTTCATGAACACACATCTTCACTATTATTTTAAATCTGTAACTTCAGGTAATGCAATCCATAAAATAATATAAGGAATCAATCCGACCCCATAACCAAACAACAAGACTAAGAAAATAATTCGTATGATGGTAACATCAATCAAAAAATATTCAGAAAGTCCCGCGCAAACCCCCGCAATTTTACCACTATACTTATCTCGGTACATCTTTTTATCGCTATGATATGCCATATTCAAATACCTCCTCTATTGCTCTTATAATAGTCGAAATCTGCTTAAATAGCAATCAATCTTGTGTTACACTAAAGAGATAAAGAAGGAGAAATCTATGAAAAGAAAATATAAAGGAAAGTGTATCACCCATCCCCAAACACACTACATCGTTCTCGATATTGAAACTACTGGTTTCAACTACCCCAGCGCAAACATCATTGAAATATGCGCGAAGAAATACGACAATCACCAATGTATCGATACTTTCAAGACACTCATCAAGCCGAACGGAACCATCAATGACTTCATCACAAACCTGACTGGTATTACTAACGCTATGGTACACAACGCTCCATATCCACATGAAGTTCTCCCCGATTTCTTAATCTTCATAGAAGATACGCCGCTCATTGCCCACAACGCAAACTTCGATATTAATTTTCTATATGATACCTGCATTGATGTTTTAGGAACCCCTATTACCAATGACTTCATTGATACTCTTGAACTCGCGAGACGCTCCGTCAAAGATTCAAAGAACCACAAACTTGAAACCCTTGCCCAACACTTCAACCTCGACACCCCAAATCACAGGGCTGAACAGGACGTTGATGTAACACAGGCACTCTATCTTATTTTAAGTTCACACCCGTGAAATCCACGAAGTATCGAATGACTCGTACCTTCTCATCTCGCTTTCGAATAAGGACTGAAATATTGTTCGTGCCGAGAGGTTCCTTGGTCTTTAGCTCGATCAGCTCATGGGACTTCACCACACTTCTTGAACATAGCGCAACAGAGAAATAATTGGATACAGTTGTGGGCGAAACAAAACAGCAGAATTAGTAGAACGTGCATTTGCTAAGGTGAAAATCAACTTAAGTTTAATTGTTTTCTTTCACACGGACAGAGGACTGGAGTTCAAGAATAAATTAATTGAAACACTACTGAATGAATTTGAGATTACGCGATCATTAAATGT
>JAAYNU010000019.1 GCA_012520695.1 Erysipelothrix sp. | reverse complement strand
TTAATGAAGCGTGGGATTGATTCAGAGATTACTCAAATTGATGTCTTTAAACTGCAAATGAGGCAGTACTTAATTGGGGTGGGGAATGCCCATTTTGATGGCGATTCGATTGTTGGGTCGTATGATAATAAACCGTTTGTGATAGCGTATGATCGTAATCGATTGGTAAAAACTCCTGGATATGAAATGCTTCTTGAGGGTGTTGATTCAGTTGAACGACAGGGGAGGTGTCTCAATGTTGAGGCTCAGGGCCAAAGTCTGTGCATTGAATTGCCGTAAAGGTTCTATATTACTGTATTCACTGGGTTTCTTCATCTTCTTTGTATCGTGGTTAAGTTTTTCTTTGGGTGTGAGTATGTCCTTAGTCAATAAGAAAAACTACATAAACTTGATTGAACAACGCCTTGATATTGAAGCAATGATTATTAGTCACTATCGTGAGTATATTCCAAATAACAGTTGTGAGGGTGATGATGGTTTTGATTCAGAGTATGATGAGGATTTTGATTTGGAATTTGATGATGAGTGTGAGGTTGAAATCGACCCTGGCTACCAATTTCAACTTCATTCAAGCAGTGTTTCCTGTATGTCTGATGGTGAAACAATTTTCGTTAATGTCGTTGGTGATATACGAATGGACTTTAAGTATGATATAATTGAAGACGGAAGTTTTAAACACAGCCAATGGGAGGATTAGTATGATCACATCAAACGATTTAAGATCAGGAAATGCAATTATCTATGAAGGGAACTTATACCAAGTATTAGATACATCACAAAATAAAACAGCGCAACGTCAAATGATTATCAAAGCCAAAGTTCGTAACATGAGAACGGGGAGTGTTGTTGAATTAACATTCATCGGTGGCGATAAGCTTGAACAAGCAATCATCGATAAGCGTGAAATGCAATATCTCTATGATGCAGGTGATGCACTTGTCTTCATGGATGGAGAAACATTTGAACAATTAGAAATTGAAAAATCTCGTTTAGAGTGGGAACTTAACTTCATCAAGGAAAACGCTGATGTTACTGTTGTTTTCTATGAAAGTGAAGTCTTGGGTGTTAACTTACCTGATAAGATCGCACTTAAAGTTATTGAAGCTGAACCTGCTGTTAAAGGCGATACTGCTACGAACGCTCAAAAGAACGCTAAAGTTGAAACAGGCTTAGATGTTCGAGTACCTTTATTTATCAGTGAAGGAGAAATCATCATGATTTCAACTGAAGATGGTAAATACTCAGGTCGTGCATAATTTAAAAATTTAAACCACATCTCATCGATGTGGTTTTCTTATATAGTTTGTGAAGATTTATGGTGAATGGACGACGATGTAACTATTTTCGCACTCAATATTGAAATATAATCAAGTAATGGCCGTATATGTTTATCTTAGTGGACTTGAGTGGGTACTATAGACTATAATATTAAAGAATACTTCAGGGCAGGGTGCAATTCCCGATCGGCGGTAGACCCCGCGAACCGTATGGTTGAACCAGTTAGATTCTGGTGGCGACAGTTAAAGTCTGGATGGAAGAAGTTTTTTTCATGTTTTCCTGGAGTGTTGTACTTTTTTTCACGAGGAGGAAATTATGAAAAAATCTACTACACACCACTTGGTACAACTTGCGTTTATGTCAGCATTGGCAACAATTCTATATATTTTTGAATTCCCATTGCCAGGGACTGGACTGCAATTTGATCTGAGTGATTTACCGGTAATTATTACGGGATCAATGTTTGGCATTGTGCCAGCGGTGCTGGTGGCACTGATTAAAAACATTGCACACTTATTCTTTCTTACGCGTAACGCTGGCTTGGCTGGTGAGATTGCGAACTTCGCATTTGCAGTATTAATGAGTGTACCTGTTTCATTTTTTAAAGGAAAAAACCGATACCAAGACATTGGTATTGCTTTTCTGACTGTGTTATTTACAACTCTTATCATGGGTTTTTTCAATTATTATGTAACGTTCCCATTATATGGAATGAGTAAAGTTGGCGCTTGGGAGATAATCAATTCGATCTATACGCCCTTCAATCTGATTAAAGGGAGTCTTCTAATGCTTTTTTTCACGCTTTCCCGTCCTTATTTGGATAGATTGATAAGAAAATAAGTGGTATAATAAGCAGTAAGGAGTATACAAACTATGAAAACTCGAGTAAGTAGAAATAAGGAACTACATCAAACGATTGCGACAGACACTGAAAGTACAGTGGAATCATCGGATTTATCTCATTTCGCTAATCGCTTAAATGAGATAGATAACCAATTCAGTCGAATGAATGTTGAAAAAAAAGAAGACCGCATTTTAGAACATGCGCGTCAAACGGATGTGAATCTAGAAGATACATTGGATCAAAGTGTTGATGTAAACGACACACAATTTGATACTTTTGAAAGTGCGTATTTAAAAGATTTTCTTGCGGAAGTTAAAGACTACAACGTTAAAAAAGGATATCGAGATATTGAGAATACATCATCAAATATTATGAAAGAATTGCGTCTTGAATCTCTCGAGAAATCACGATCAATTTCGGATATTGATGAAGTCGTTGAACCATTCGTTAATCCAATCGATTCGAACGATTTAGAAAAAGTATTAACTGAGATTGATGAAGAGGCAACTCAAATCTATCAAGCAGTTGATCACAACTCACGTCCTGAACATGTTTCAGTTGAATCTATGGAACAAACCATTGCGATGGCTGTTCAATCAATGGGTGATGAGGACTATGAAGCACAGGATGAAAATTATGTTGCTGAAGAAGAGATTGTTGAAGAAGAGTTCGCACCAGCGTTCTTTGTAGCAGATGCTGCAGAGGAAGAGAGTGTTGAACCCAACGCCTTTGCGCGTGAATTGATGGAACAAACTCAAACACTACAATTCAAAATTGTCGACCAAGAACGTTCCATTGAAGAGATGGGCGATACCATTGTTCGTACAAATAGATTATTGAATACAGTTTTATCGTTATTAATGCTGGCAATTGTTGTCGTATTAATGTTTATTTTCTCAAATATTATGAAAGGTTAATACGGTGGTGATTTGTTTAATATAGCAATTGATGGTCCTTCAGCTTCAGGGAAGTCGACCATTGCAAAAGCATTAGCAAAAAGATTAGGTTTTACGCATATTGACACAGGAGCAATGTATCGAGCAGCTGCATTAATTTGCATGAACGAAGGTATTGATCTAGCGGATGAATCTGCGTGTGTTTCAAGAGTATCAAAATTGAACATCTCACTTAAGACAGATGGCGACATCTATGTTGATAGTAAAGATGTTTCATTTGATATTCGAAATGATGATGTTTCTAAAGGAGCTTCATTAATTTCAAAACATGCTGGGGTTCGTGATGTTTTGGTTGATTTACAACGAAAAATCGCTTCAAAAAAAGGCTTCGTACTCGACGGTCGTGATATCACGTCTGTCGTTTTGCCGGATGCTGAAGTAAAAATATTTCAAACAGCCGATGTTCGTGTTCGTGCGATGCGTCGCTATGAAGAAATGATAAAGAATGGTATTAAAGTAACACTTGATGAGGTTTATGATGATTTGGTTGAACGTGATACACGCGATACAACTCGAGAAGTTTCTCCCTTAATCAAAGTTGATGGCGCACTTGAAATCAATACAACGAGTTTTACTATTGATGAAGTTGTGTCACTCGTTATGAATTATATAGAGAGTAGGGGTTTGAATGATTGATGGAGTAATCGCAATTGTTGGACGTCCGAACGTTGGAAAGTCATCTTTATTCAACCGAATAATGGGTGAGAGAATTTCAATTGTTCACGACCAACCTGGCGTGACACGTGATCGCTTATATGGTAAGACGACATGGTTAACGAAAGATTTAAGATTTATAGATACCGGTGGTATCCAAATGGAAGGGCAAGCGTTCGCGGAAGAAATTCAAATGCAAGTTGATATTGCGATTGATGAAGCGGATCTTATCCTTTTTGTAGTGAGCACCGTTGAAGGACTTACAAATGATGATCAACATATTGCACGTCTTCTAAGAGAAGCGAATAAGCCAGTGATTGTTGTATCAAATAAAATGGATGATGTTCAACAAAAGTCTGATGTATACGAATTTTATGCATTAGGACACGGAGATCCAATTGGGGTTTCAGCAGAGCATGGTATTGGTTTCGGTGATTTACTGGATCAAGTGATTAAGAATCTTCCAGAAAGAGGTATTCCACAATACGAAGACGAATTAAGCTTCTGTATTATTGGACGACCAAACGTTGGAAAGAGTTCACTTGTAAACGCAATCCTTAATCAAGATCGTGTTATTGTTTCCGACATTGAAGGAACAACACGCGACGCAGTTGATACACCGTTCAGATTTAATGATCGAGATTACGTTGTAGTTGATACTGCAGGAATTCGTAAACGCGGTAAAGTCTATGAAGATGTTGAAAAATATTCAGTGCTTCGTGCAATGAGTGCGATTGAGCGCTGTGATGTTGTTATTTTTGTCATTGACGGTGAAGTTGGAATTAGAGCACAAGATAAACATGTTGTAGGCTATGCACATGATGAGGGTAAACCAATTCTTATTGTTAATAACAAATGGGATATCGTTGATAAGGAAGAGGAAAGTATGGATGCAGCGCGTAAGCGTATTGCTTCAGAATTCCTTTATCTATCTTATGCTCCAGTAGCATTCGTATCAGCTCTCACAAAGAAACGCGTTCATACGCTTTTACCAATCGTAGAAGATATTTACACAAACAGTCAAAAACGCATCAGTACATCTGTGATTAATGAGGTTATTCAAGACGCAATTCGTCTAACGCCGCCACCATCACATAAGGGACATCGATTGAAAGTTTACTATGCATCGCAAGTTGCTGTTGGACCTCCAACATTTGTAATCTTCGTTAATGATCCAGAACTGTGCCATTTCTCATACAAACGTTATTTAGAGAATCAGTTAAGAATTGCGTTCGACTTTACTGGAACGCCTATTAGAATTTTAATCAGGAAACGAGGTGCCTAATGAAAGTAGGAATTGTTGGTTCAGGTAGCTGGGGAACAGCTCTAGCTCAAGTGTTATGTGACAATGGTCATGACGTAATGATTTGGGGACGCAGTGAATTTGAGATCAATGATATCAATGAATTCCATAGAAATTCAACTTACTTTGAAGATGCACCTTTAAATGAGTCCCTCAAAGCGACTCTAGATTTAACACAATTAGCAGACAGTGAATTGATTCTTCTTGCAGTACCCAGTGGTGC
>JAAYNU010000225.1 GCA_012520695.1 Erysipelothrix sp. | reverse complement strand
TGTTGAGTTCTATATTGCGAATACGGATTTACAAGTTCTCAATGTTTCACCTGTCGTTAATAAAATTGAATTAGGTCGTGAAGTAACTAAAGGTCTTGGAGCGGGTGCTGAACCTGAAATTGGTCGTAAGGCTGCTCTTGAGAGTGAAGAAGACATTCGTGACGCTGTAAAAGGCGCTGATATGGTCTTTGTTACTGCAGGTCTTGGTGGTGGTACAGGAACAGGAGCTTCTCCATTGATTGCTAAAATAGCACAAGAAGAGGGCGCACTCGTTGTTGGTATCGTTACGAAGCCATTCGCATTCGAAGGGCCAAAGCGTTCTAATAAAGCTGCTGCAGGTCTTGAAGAGCTAAGCGCTTATGTTGATTCTCTAATTATCGTCAGCAACAATCAACTCCTTGAAGTGATCGGTCGTATTCCAATGGCTGAAGCATTTAAAGAAGCAGATAACGTATTACGCCAAGGTGTTCAAACAATTACCGATCTTATTGCTGTTCCAGCAATGATCAACCTTGACTTCGCAGACGTTCGTACTGTTATGTCAGGTCAAGGATCTGCATTAATTGGTATTGGAATGGCTCAAGGCGAAAACAAATCAATTGAAGCTGCTCAAAAAGCAATCACTTCACCATTATTGGAAGCACAAATTGACGGTGCACGTAATGCAATCGTCAACATCACAGGTGGAGATACAATCTCAATCCAAGATGCAAGTGAAGCAGTTGACTACATTCGTTCTGCAGCTGGAAATGATATTGATATCATCTTCGGTATCGCAATCAACGAAAACATCGGTGATTCTATCATCGTCACAGTTATTGCAACTGGATTTGAGTTTGATGAACCAGCAAAGGTTGAAACAAATACACCATCATTCCAAACAAGTGAACAAAAAACAAACACAAATGATAAGAATGATATTCCAGAATTCTTTAAATCACGTTAGAACCTAGAAAGTTGAGAGTAAACCTCTCGACTTTTTTTTCGTTTAAATCAATGATCTTTACAGTAGGTTTTGAGTATCGCTAGATTAGGATGCTTTCATGGTAAGTGAGTCGTGAGTATTAACTCTCGACTTTTCTTGTCTAGGGATGGACAGACTGCCAGAGGGATGTGAGCAATGTCTTTTCAGAGTAGGCTTGTGAATTTTCCCCTTAATTGTTCAATTATAGGATATGGAACCGCTTACTTTTTTGATAATATGAGTGTAGGAGGAATGATATGAAAAGAATGAACAAGTTAATAATTGGACTCGTTGCCTTACTGATACTTGTTGGATGTAGTTCTAAGAATAACACCGATGGTGGAAATCTAGTGATCTACTCACCAAGTTCAGAAGGTATTATCAATGCCGTTATTCCATTATTTGAGGAAGAAACAGGAATTAAGGTAGAACTTATTTCTGCTTCAACTGGAGAGCTTCTAAAGCGAATCGAATCTGAATCCGATAGCCCAGGTGGCGATGTATTGTTCGGAGTATCTTATTCACAATTACTTTCAAATACAGCTCTGTTCGATGAGTATGTAGCGAAAGAGGACGACAAAGTCATTGAAGCATATCGAAATAAATCAGGGTATACGACCTATTTCATTCTTGATGGAAGTGTACTTGTAGTTAATACAGATCTTACGAAAGATATTCCTATTAAGTCCTATGAGGATTTATTAAATCCTGCACTTAAGGGTAAAATTGCGACTTCTGATCCAGCGACCTCTGGTAGTGCGTTCTCACAACTCTCGAATATTTTATTGTCGATGAGTGATGATGGAACGTATACATCGGATAAAGCGTGGGATTACGTTGCAGATCTAATTGCTCAATGGGATGGAAAAGTTCAAGGAAGTTCATCAGCAGTTTATAAATCAGTTGTTGATGGAGAAATGTATGT
>JAAYNU010000262.1 GCA_012520695.1 Erysipelothrix sp. | reverse complement strand
GCCTTGAACTGATATTGGTATTTATTCCAATAAAACGCAAAACCTAGGAACTTAATATCTTTAGGTTCAGATACTTTACTTTTTGTCGCATTGACTTTTAAACCAAGTTCTTCTTCTATAAATTTTGTAATGCGTTCCATCACTCGTTTTGCTGCCTTTTCACTCCCGACTAAAATTAAACAGTCATCGGCATAACGAACGAAGTTAAGCCCTCTTATTTCGAGTTCTTTATCAAGTTCATTAAGCATGATATTGCTCAATAATGGCGAGAGATTACCACCTTGTGGTGTTCCAATGATTGATTCGTGATATTGCTCATCAATTACGATGCCACTCACAAGATACTTTCGTATCAGGGAAATAACATCACCATCCTTAATTGTCTTCGATACTATTCTCATGAGTTTATCATGGTGCACTGTATCGAAAAACTTTTCAAGGTCGATATCAACTATCCATTTATAACCATCATTCATAAGTTCAAGTGCACGTACAATTGCCATTTCCGCATATCGTTTAGGTCTAAAACCATAACTATAATCCGAGAATTGTTCATCAAAGATTGGACCAATGACTTGAGAGATTGCTTGTTGAATAAAGCGATCAGTCACAGTTGGTATTCCTAAAAGACGGACTCCACCATCAGGTTTCGGTATTTCCACTCGAAGCACCGGTTGTGGTTTATATTTTCGTTGTCTTATTTGTTCTTTAATTTCTTGTCCATGCTCTTTTAAATGTTGTTTAAGGTCACTCGTCATCATCTTATCAACTCCACTAGCACCCTTGTTCTTATGAACTCGTTTATAGGCTTCGTTAAGATTATCATCACTTAAGATAATGTTTAAAAGATTCTTTTCCATATTCGTATTCTCCGTTCTCTTCGTATATGACAATCACACGCTCTTTGTGGTTAGCACAAAGGACTCATGTTTCTGAGATTGTCATGGCAATTCAATTTTCCAATACCATAAAACTGTTCAGTCCTTCGCTCCCTTTCCATTACAGAACACTCTTCGCTACTACGACCTCGGCTGACTTCTCATGATTCGTTGTTACTACAGTCTTCGACCACTCATGAGACCTCCCGGGGTAAGGTCATACAACTTTCTCTCCATATATCTGACTCATTTACACCTTACAACATTACGTAACCATTTGGATTTTATCTTGTTTTGCAGACTTGTCCGTTGTAATTTGCCTAATGAATTTCATGTGCTTCAGACCAGAGATTTGCCTAGGACTTCCTTCAGATTCCACCTCGCGATGGACACCCTTGTCTTCGACTAATGGTTGGAGGTTACTCCCCCATAGTGGACTTTCACCACCAAGTTGTATGCCATGCCCGGCACACAAAAGAAGGTGGATCCGCGATAGCAGATCCACCTTCACTCTAATTATTGTTGAGTGTAACCAATTGGTATTGACTGGGAGTAACCCCTACATATTTCTTAAAGACACGCGAGAAATAAGTTGGACTGGTATAACCGATTTCATGTGCTATTTCCTTAATGTTCATAGAAGTCTTTAGAAGTTCTTTTGCCTTCTTTATTCTATGTTAGGATGTGCTTGCAACCAGAAAATGACAATCAAAAAGGAGAAAATTATG
>JAAYNU010000224.1 GCA_012520695.1 Erysipelothrix sp. | reverse complement strand
TGTGAGTACATAAGCATCTTTTTTGTCGCAAATGACTGCGTGGATTTTCGCATCAAGATCTTTTACTTCGATTGCCTTTTGAATTGCTTCGAAATTGGATCCATTTCCGGATGCGAATACAATGAGGTTTAAGGTTTGATTAGACAAAGCGAATGCCTTCTTGAGAACTGATGCTTCCAATAGAGTAAGCATTGTCGCCCAAAATTTCTAGGACTCTTGCTTCATCACTTGGGTTTACAATCATCATATATCCGATACCCATGTTGAAGATGTTCATCATTTCTTCATAGCTTACTTCACCCTTGTCTTGAAGTAGGTCAAAGACAGGTAGTGTTGGCCATGAACCTTTATTGATTGTTGCGCCAAGACCTTCAGGAAGTGCGCGCGGTATGTTTTCATAGAAACCACCACCGGTGATGTGTACCATTGAATGAATCTTGATGTGTTCCATCACATTCATTACATCGTTTGCATAAATTTTAGTAGGAGCCATAATCATTGTTTGTAGGTCCTCATCAATTGTGATGTTTGAATCACTTAGAATCTTTCTTACTAAGGAATAACCGTTTGAGTGAACACCTGTACTTGCTAGGCCAATGATCACATCATTTGGCTTAACGTTTTCGATATTGATTAAGTCGGTGCGTTCACACGCACCGACTGCGAATCCCGCTAGGTCGTAACTGTCTTCTGCATACATGCCAGGCATTTCAGCAGTTTCTCCTCCGATGAGTGCTGCGCCCGATTGAACGCATCCTTCAGCAACGCCGGATACAATTTCTTCAATTCGTGAAGGAACGTTTTTTCCGACTGCTAAGTAATCAAGGAAATAGAGTGGTTGTGCGCCTTGAGCTAAGATGTCATTAACGCACATTGCAACTAAATCGATTCCGATGGTTGTATGGTGGTTCAGATCAATTGCGAGCTGGAGTTTTGTTCCAACGCCGTCTGTTCCACTGACTAAGATCGGGTCCTTGTATCCAAACTGACCAAGGTCAAAGAGACCTCCAAATGATCCTATGAGGTTCATCACCCCTTTAGTGTGTGTTTTCTTAACGTGTTTCTTAATGCGTTCAACGGATTCGTATCCTGCTTCTAGGTTTACACCTGCGGATGCATATTTTTCACTCATGTTATTCCTCGCTTTCGTAAATGTGTGTTGGGTAATCTTCATTGAAACATCCTAAATAGAGTCCAACGTCTTCAATGGATTGATCCAATCCATCAATGCTTAAAAATTCTAAGGTATCAGCGCCTACGTGTTTACACAGGGCATCTTTATTGTATCGATTTGAAATAAGTTCATCGGCACTGTATGAATCAAGGCCATAGAAGTATGGGGCAATGATTTCAGGACAGGCAATGCGCAAGTGAATTTCCTTTGCGCCTGCTTCGCGCATCATCGCAACGATTTTCTTTGATGTTGTTCCTCGAACCAGTGAGTCATCGACTAAGATAATGCGTTTGTCTTTAATGACTGCTTTGATGGGAGATAATTTCATCATGACGCCTTGATCGCGGAGTTTTTGTGACTCCATGATGAAGGTACGACCG
>JAAYNU010000223.1 GCA_012520695.1 Erysipelothrix sp. | reverse complement strand
GCAGTAACGAATACTGTATTCCGTCCAATTCACGAAGCAATGACAATTGCAAACCTAACTGCATTCGAAGCGGGTAATGTAGTGCTTCCATATATCTTTACTGGTCCGTTCCGAGATTTCTTCTCTAACTTCGGTGGTGGTGGGTCTACACTCTCGCTTGTTATTGTAATGGTGACAATGGCTAAGTCTCAACGTATGAAGCAACTTGGACGATTATCAATCGTTCCTGGATTCTTCGGAATCAACGAGATGATCATCTTCGGACTTCCAGTAGTATTGAATCCAATCATTATCATTCCATTCTTACTTGTTCCTGTTATTAACTCGATACTATCCACATTTATGATGATATTTGAGATCATACCATTTACAACTGGTATCGCATTGCCTTGGACAACGCCGGTGTTCTTCTCGGGTTGGCTGTCAACTGGTAGCATACTCGCTGGAGTATTCCAGATTGGGCTTGTGATTCTTGGTTGTGCAATCTACTTCCCATTCTTCAAGATATTGGATAACCAATACTTAACCGAGGAAGCTACACCTGGTGCAAACACTAAAGATGAAATTGATGAATTATCGTTTGATGATATTTCGTTTGATGATCTATAATTAACGATTATTATCTCGGGGATTGATTGACCATTGCGGGCTTCAAATCCTCGAGATTTTTATTAAAAGGAGGCAACACATGAAAGTATTATTATTTTTTGATCAAACACAAGCAGGTGCCGGAGGCAAAGAACGTCCGAATGTTGAACTTGCTGTAGAAAAAGGTGGAATTGGATCCTACCATATGTTTGAGCGTTTTGCTAAAGATGTTGATGCTACCGTTCTAGCCACAATGTATTGTGGAAATGGTTATTTCTTTGAAAATCAAGAAGAAGTTGTTCGGAAAGTTGTTGGACTTACAAAGAAACTTGGTGCGGATGTAGTCATCTGTGGTCCATGTTTCAATTATGCGGATTATGCACATATGTCAGCAATTTTGTCAGAAGCAATTGAAGCGCATACCGATGCAAAGAGCATTGTGGTCTGCTCAGAAGAGAATGAATCAACAATTCAAAAATTCAAGGACAAAGTGACCATTGTGAAAATGCCTAAAAAAGGCGGAACTGGACTCAATGAATCACTTAAAAATATGATGAACATAGCTAAACTTAAAGTAGAAAATAAGCCAAAAGAAACGTACGAATTACTTATATATTAGGAGGAATTAATTATGTGGGCAATAATCGCAACATGGAGAATGGCAAAAGAAGGTATTGACGAAGCAGTGGAGATTCTATCCAACAAGGGTCATGCGGGAGATGCTATCGAAGCAGCAATTAAGAATGTGGAAGACAATCCTTTTTATAAATCTGTCGGATATGGTGGCCTCCCTAATGAACATGGCATTGTTGAATTGGATGCGGCTTATATGGATGGTACGAGCTTTGATATTGGGATGGTCGCTTCGATGGAAGATATCGCGAATCCTATTTCAGTAGCGCGCAAACTCTCAACTTTGAAAACCAACAACATGCTTGCAGGACAAGGCGCACGTGACTATGCTCTCAAGGAAGGTTTTGAGGACAAAAAGATGTTGAGTGATCGCGCGATCATTCACTATAAGAATCGATTAAAAGAAGACATACGAGAGTTGTCTCCTTACGTTGGTCATGACACTGTTGGAATGGTTTCACTGAAT
>JAAYNU010000222.1 GCA_012520695.1 Erysipelothrix sp. | reverse complement strand
TGAGAAAGAGCTTGATACTGATGATAGAACGAGTGATATCTTCATATAAAACAAAAACGGTGAATTTGATCTTTTGGATTAAATTCACCGTTTTTTTATATTATTCTGAAACGCTTTGTGTTTGTGTCCAATTGACAGTTCCTTCGTAATTGCCACTTCTCCTTATTACCAGGTACTTCGCGAGTTCAATATCGTTGTATGGCATCAAAATATGTGTTGTAGTTAGCAATTAGAATTGTTGATGTTTTATTTAATCTTGAAACAACTCGCCCACCTTTAAATATAAACGCAAAAAACAAGGGATCGATCCTAGTATTAATTTTATTTGAGATTACTCAGTATACATTACTCTGAGTTCCATAAGTTTTGATTCATTTAAACCAAACTCAGCTTCAAAGTACGCACTCATTGAGTTGTACTTTTCAATAATGGATTCATAAGCTGCTTGTAAGAAAGATGGCATGATGACGATTCCTGGCATCTTATGCAGTAAAGAAGATTCATCTCTTCCGTCTTTTAATCGTCTTACTTCGTTTTGATATACTTGTTCAAACGCATCCATTGATTTCATGTAATCCAGCATGATGATATTTTCATCAATACCTAATGCAAACTGAATCAGTGCTGTCGCAATACCTGTGCGGTCTTTACCTGCTGTGCAGTTATGTAGATACGGTGTTGCATTTGGTTCTTGAAGAACTTTAAATATGTTCTTATATGCTGGGTTATTAAATGGAAGTTGACGATAGAATTCAATCATCGACTCACTTGACAGCACAGTAAAAGCTTGGTCTTCGCTTTCCTCAAAGCCGCCAAGATGTGCTGAAGCTGAAATCATATGTACTTTCTTTGCGATTTCCTCATGTGATTCTTTCTTGTCCAGTTCATGCTCTTCTCTAAAGTCATGTAAGTTTTGAATATTCAAAGATTGAATATATTCAATGTCCTTCTTCGTTAGATCGCGGTATGATCCGGATCGGAAGAAGTGTCCCTTAACAACATGTTTACCATCCTTTGTTGGATAGCCACCAAAATCTCTAAAATTAATTAATTCACTCATAAAAAACACCTCCGTCAGTATATTTTACCACAAAAAAGGGTCATTTTTGAATAATCATATATCACACTATGATATGATTAATTTATAAGGAGGGTGAAACCTATGACACGAGACTTTAAACAAATAGTATTAGCAGGTGGATGCTTTTGGGGAGTTGAAGAATACTACCGACGACTTGCAGGTATCACAGATACATCCGTAGGATACGCACAAGGGACTAAAGAAAACCCAACATACAAAGAGGTCTGTACAGGTGAAACAGGTCATGCCGAAGCTGTAATGATCACTTACAATCGAGCTGCCATCTCATTGAATCAGATATTGGATCACTACTTTAGAATTATTGATCCGACCCTTCTAAACCAACAAGGAAATGATATTGGTACACAGTACCGAACGGGTATTTATACAATGAATGACAACGATCTTTTAATTGTACGAGACTTTATAGAAAATAGACGCCATGAGTATACGAAACCAATTGTGGTAGAAGTTGAAGTACTGAAGAACTACTTCCACGCTGAAGATGAACATCAACTCTATTTACATAAGAATCCGAATGGTTACTGCCATGTAGATTTCAGTAAGATCCGACCAGAAGAACTAAAGAAAGACTAATAATCTTTCTTTTTTTGTCCATTCACGTTAGAATAAAATAAAAAGGAAGTGATTTATGAATCGAAGAATAAGTAGACTCTTATTAGGGTCAAGTTTCGCACTGATAATCCTATGCTTTTTAATTAGCACACCACAGAATTTATTGAATTCCATGCAATCTATCATTTCTCATAAGGATATGCTCATCGTGGATTATTTCGAAGTCGGTGGAATGGCAGGCGGCATTTTAAATGCGAGTCTTCTTATTTTCTTTTCCACACTTTTAATGAACATCACCAAAGCACCTTTCAACGGCCTCAATGTCGCATCAATTATGCTGATGGGATCATTTGGACTTTTTGGTAAGAATATTTTTAATGTAGTCCCCATCATTATGGGAACCTATCTTTACTCATTAGCAAGCAAGACCCCGTTCAAAGATACAGTCGCAATCGCACTGTTCGCGAGTTGTTTTGCCCCTTTTGTGACGGAACTTGTATTCTATACACAGATTCCTTTAGTTATCGCTTTAGTCCTTGCGATGTCAGTTGGGTTTTTAATTGTCCCTGTCTCGAGACATCTCTATAATGTTCATGAAGGATTTAACCTCTATAATATTGGCTTCAGTATTGGTATATTAAGTACACTCTATGTTTCAGTCATGAAGTCATATTCTTACGTACCTCAAACACAACTCATCTTAAAGACAATGGATACTCCAAAAGTCTTTATCATGCTCCTGGTGTTCTTCATCTTAATGTTCGCACTTGGAATCTATTATGATAAACAAGCTCTTATTAAAATGAAGAGCTTACTCAAAGAATCTGGATACAAGGACAATGACTTTCTTCAAAAGTATGGCCTAGGAACGACGCTTGTGAATATGTCGATCAATGGTGTCCTATCCCTCATCTATGTCGTAATCTTCGCTAAAGCTCCCTTAAACGGCCCCTCGATTGGTGGTATCTTCACCGTTGTTGGTTTCAGTGGTTTGGGTAAACATGCTCGTAACATCATTCCTATATTCTTGGGAGTATATTTAGGTTCACTGACTCATTTCTGGAATATCTATGATACCTCAATTATCTTTGCGGCTCTATTTGGAACGGCACTTGCGCCCATTGCAGGTCACTTCGGGTTCTTCTATGGTGTTATCGCAAGTATGATTAATGCTTCAGTGGTCTTAAGTTCTGGTTCATTACATGCGGGTCTCAATCTGTATAACACCGGTTTCTCGGTTGGTATTGTGAGTGGCGTTCTTGTGCCTTTGTTTAAGATTGTGAAACCATCAGTTGAACGACTTCGACTCAAATTATTTCCAAATAACTAATTTAATATATAGAAAAATGCCATCATTCATACTTGTGAATGATGGCATTTTTAAGTTGTTTTAATTATTTACCGAGTAAACGGAACATGTTTTTCTTGTAGACTTCAACACCTTCTTGGTCGAATGGATTTACATCTAACATGTAAACTGACATTGCAAGACTTCTGAAGAAGAAGTAAACAAGGTATCCAAATTCTTTTGGTGAAGTTGAATCAATGTTTAGTAAGACGTTAGGTACATTACCTGTAACCTCATGTGCTTCTAATGTTCCTTCAAATGCTTTTTCATTAATCCAGTTAAG
>JAAYNU010000221.1 GCA_012520695.1 Erysipelothrix sp. | reverse complement strand
ATTACAGTATCACTTGCTTCACGCATTATTGGTGCTTTAGTGGTATCAAGTTTAATGGTTATCCCAATTGCGGCTGCGATGCGCATCACGAAATCATACAAGATGACCTTTATAATTTCGATGATATTCTCACTGCTGAGCCTCTATACTGGATTGACCCTAGCTTATTATATGAACCTTGCACCAGGGGGCGTCATTGTACTGAATTCACTGGCATATCTTGGATTGAGTTTTCTGATTAAGAATAATGGTTAATTGCTTTACTTAGTGTACCGACTCACGTAAAATGAACTTAAAGGAGGGAGATTTTTATGAAAAAGATCGAAGATTTAACTGAAATTGAATATCATGTGACCCAAGAAAATGGCACAGAACGTCCCTTTACCGGAAAATACGATAACTTTTATGAAAAAGGAATTTATTTAGACCGCGTTGGCGGACAACCCTTATTTGTTTCATCAGACAAATTTGATGCTGGTTGTGGGTGGCCCTCATTCTCAAGACCCATTGCGGACTTAGTAGAATTAAGCGATACATCCATTCCTGGACGTCCACGCATCGAAGTACGATCAGAAGAAGCTGATTCGCATCTCGGTCACGTATTTGATGATGGCCCTCAAGAATTAGGCGGTTTGAGATATTGCATTAACTCAGCGGCACTGCATTTTGTGCCATTAGAGAAAATGGAAGAAGAAGGTTTTGGAGCATATATAGAATTAGTAAAATAGCACGCAAAGTGCTATTTTATTTGAGAAAGTAGAGACTACAGTGAGTACATTTAAAACAATGAATTTAAGCGAAACAACCCTAAAATCCCTCGAGGTACTAGGGTATAATGAAGCTACAGAAGTACAAGAAAAAGTAATTAAAAGTTTATTAAACAATGAAAGTTTAATCGTTCAATCACAAACAGGAAGTGGTAAAACTGCTGCATTTGGTATTCCAATTGTTGAACACATCGACTGGGATAATAGACTCCCACAAGCACTTGTTCTTGCACCAACGCGCGAACTCGCACTGCAAATACAAGAAGAAATCTTTAATATTGGTCGATTCAAACGATTAATCGTTGAAGCGGTTTTCGGACGTTCATCATTCGAAGCACAAGAGAAGAAATTAAGAGGTCTTTGCCACGTCGTTGTCGCAACTCCAGGACGTTTGATTGATCATATTGAACGCGGAACAATCGATTTGAGTGAAGTTAAAACTTTAATCATTGATGAAGCTGATGAAATGCTTGATATGGGCTTCATTGACCAAATTAAAGCTGTCACCAAAGCATTACCTAAAGATAAAACAATTAGTTTATTCTCAGCAACAATGCCCGATAAGATTAAAGAGTTATCACAACAAATCATGAAAGATGCGAAGTTTGTTAAGGTTGAAGCAGTGAATGCTGTGGATGACCGTATTCTTCAAGAGCGCTATTTTGTAAGCCAAAAACAAAAGATGGATGCACTGAAAGAAATTCTAATTCTTGAAAATCCAAATTCAAGCATTATCTTCTGTAATACGAAGGCGAATGTTGAAATGGTAGCCGATATGTTATGGGGTCTTGGTATCAATGTTGAGACACTTCACGGTGATATGGAACAGCGTGATCGTACGTATGTTATTAATGAATTCAAACGAGCAGGCTTTAGATACCTTGTCGCAACAGACGTCGCAGCACGAGGACTTGATATTGATGATATTGCGCTTGTCGTTAACTATGATTTACCTGAGAATACCGCAAGTTATATCCATAGAATTGGACGTACTGCACGAATCGAGAAAATGGGTAAAGCAATTTCTTTAGTAGATGACTACGAAACGAAATACCTTACAACGATCCTTGAAGATACACAGTTTCAAATTGATAATATGAAACGACCAAGTGAGTCTATGTTAGAGTCAAAGAAAGATGCATTCAATGCGAAAATTTTAAGACAACCTAAGCGTAAACAAGCGAAGGGTGATGACTTTAAGAATCAAATCACTAAACTGCATATTAATGCAGGGAAGAAAACAAAGATGAGACCCGTAGATTTGGTGGGAGCTTTGTGTTCAATTGATGGTGTTGAAAAAGACGATATTGGTGTTATTGGTATTGTGGATGTATCGACATTCGTAGAGATCCTCAATGGTAAGGGAAAACTCGTATTGGATACCCTTCAAACCATGCCTATAAAAGGGCGCGTTCGTAAAGCAAGTCTTGCCAATCAGCACCTTGAATAAAATGCCTATAATGGTATAATAGTAAGTGATATAAATCGATGATAAGACAAGTAGTAATTAATGGATGTGCATTACAGGAAAACTGCATACACTGAGAGCAGTTTGCACGCATAATTATGAATTCACCTTTGAGAGAAGTTAATCACTTCCGAGTGTGCTCGCGTTAAGAGCAATTAAGTTGTATACGAAAGTATAAATCAGGATGGTACCGCGCTTCGACGTTCCTGGATGTCGGGCGTTTTTTTATTGTTAAGGAGAGAGAAAATGGACTTAATACAAATTACACAAGAGGGATTAGAAGCAATTAAAGTAGCAGAAACCCTCGATGCACTTGAAAATGTGCGCATTGCCTATTTAAGTAAAAAAGGTAGTCTCACACAAGCGATGTCCAAAATGAAGGATCTTCCAAATGAAGAAAAACCTTTGTTTGGTAAACTTGTGAACGAGAGCAAACAAGCCCTCGAAACTGCATTACAAGAAAAACAAACTTTGTTGAAAGAAATCAAACTCAACGAAGATATGAAAAATGATGCGATTGAT
>JAAYNU010000220.1 GCA_012520695.1 Erysipelothrix sp. | reverse complement strand
GTTGATTACCTATAAAGTTTATAGCATGGACGTTCAACGCTAAACTTTACATAGCCAGAAAAAGATCAAATTCTAAATTAGAATTTGATCTTTTTCATCTACCATATTATTTCTTGGAATTTAAAATTCTATTCTTTAATTCCTGGTACTCTTTACTCACGATGCGACTCGCTTGTGTTTCATTGCCAAAGCCACGCTTTGATACTCTCACAATTGGAGGAGCTTGGACGCGTTTATAAACCGCAAGGTTCATCGTTCTTAATACCCACTCCAGGTCATCAATGAAAGCTTTTGGTTCTTGAAGGTTATAAGCCTCAAGATATTTCCCAGGCAATGTTTCTACGATTGAACCATCAAGATACTTACTCATGTATGATTCAACTGAATTATTTAACAGGTAATCCACAAGATAATCATGGTACGCCCACTTCATTGGATCAAATTGGTCTTGAGCAAGTTCTGCACTTGGCGCAAAGTCCCAGTCAATACTTGTTTCATTAAGCGTAGGAATAAGATTTTTAGGAATCATTTCCTCACCGTGAATATCATTGAATGAATCCGCTAAGGCACCGACCTCAAGTTTATTTAAATCACCTAAGATCGCAAGAGCACCAATCGCATCTCCATAGAGCGTCGCATAACCGAAGGCTACTTCAATTTTATTACCATTGTTTACGACAACACCATTCTCAAGACTTGAAAGAGTCATTAATGTATGACCTCTAAGACGTGCTTGAATGTTTTCATATGATAAGCCTTCAATAGTTTCATAACCTACTTGATTGAATGATTCTACTGTACTCTTCGCCATATCACCAATTGGAATTGTAAGCATTGGAAAGCCTAGTTTTTCACTTAAGTGAGAAGCATTGTTTTTAGTGATGTCTCTTGTGAACTCACTTGGCATATTGACACCCAATACTCGATCCTTACCAAAGGCATCAACAAGCATCGCAACACTCACTGAACTATCAAGACCACCAGACACACCAATCAACCATTTAGGTTTATAGGCAAGTGTTTCCTCATCAAAATAACGTAGTGCATGAAGAATTGCTTGATACATCTTATGACTAATTTTAATTTCATTTGGAATCAGATTATTGAAATCAAATGTTTTTGCACTTGGTTCAAAATTATCAAGCGCACGCATTGCAACTTCACCATCAGATACGAAGGATCCACCATCATAAGTAAATACTTCATTACCCGTGTTTTGAATCCCAACAGGATTAACATAGACTCCGCGGTGTTTTTTATTGTTGGGTTCGTTCATGAATGGATCTTGACCCAATACGATTGTGAACTGCTTATTAATCGGTTCGTTAAATGAAATCAGGATATCTTCTTCATTCATTTCAAAGCCATCATCGCTCTCTTTTGTCCAAAAATAATTTGTTTCGTAAGGCGAAAGATTTTGTTTGATGATTGGATCACACAGCCACTCTCCCTTATAGGATACAAAGGCAGCATTATATAAGATATCTTCTTCGCGATGTATGTTCCCAAAAACAATGACAGCATTCGATTCAATTTCTTGAATGAGCTCATTGAAACGAAGATACTCATCTTGAACTTCTTTCTTAAGAAGCGCATCTCCAACATACATACCGCTCAGTGCGAGTTGTGGAAATACAATCAAATCCGATTCAGTATTTGATTCAATAACGTTTAGAATTTGATTATAGTTCTTCTCTGGATTATTGGTGAAAATTCTAATTTGACCTAAAGTTATTTTCATATCTATACTCCTTTTTGTCGGTAATGCTCATAAGCAAAGACTGAACAAGCCCCTACTGAACTCAATGATACCCTTGCATCATAGTCGATGCGAACATTCACATCACTTTGATCCAATACCTTGCGTGAAAGACCCCTTAAGGCCCCACCTAGACAAATACAGATGCGATCTGGCATTCGGTATTCAGTTAATGAATAAGACTCGTCACCGCGATGTGCTGACGCAATCACTACATCTAAATCTTTAATCTTCTTGACGTCTTTCTCAAGATCATTTGATTGATACCACCATAGGTGTTCAGATGCCCCGGCACTCGCACGGATGAGTTTTGCCTCATGTTCATAGAAATCATAATTAGGTGTGATGATACCATCAAATCCCATTGCGAGAATTGTTCTACAGATTTCACCAAGATTGAATGGATCTGATACACCTTCCACTAACATCAATGAAAGAGAACCCTTTTTCAATTGTTTAAAGTCATCATTATTTCGCTTCTCACAATCCACAAGATAACCACCATGGGAGGTATTCCCAGCAAGTTCATCCATTTCCGGACGCGTTTTACGAATTACTTTTAAACCTTTTGAAATACTTTCAACATAACGTGATTCTGGATCACGATGCTTATCTAAAATATAAACACAAGCGATATCTCGCTTGCGTTCCTTTAGAATTGCTTTAACTGAAATCTTACCCGAAACAATCATCTTTAAACCCTCCTATAGTTGATAGAATGACCAACCACAATACACTAACAATAAATCAAGAAATGAAGAACCAATCCCCTTGAAAATGACCCAACGATCAAGCCCAACGACTGCGAATAAATTCAATCGAAATCCAATTGTAAATATTACGAAAATAGAAATAATAACTTTCCCCAACCAACGATTACTACGCTTCTTATTTGGTGATAGTAAATAACCAAATACAAGAAGTATCGCAATCCATAATAATACAAACAACCACCTTAACTGTGGCACATACTCATACAAGACTTGATATAAAAATGAAGACAGTATGATAAACAATAACGCTTTCCAATAATCTTTCATCGAACAGAACCCTCCTTTTTCAAACGAAGATACATACCCAACATCATCCCCAAGCCAGGCATTAATGCGGTGAAGACCCAAAATAGATCCCACCAAGTAACCAATTTATCAAACAAGTTATAGATTAGTAATCCACTTACTGGATTGAATGTGGCATAAAAGAGCCATCCTTGTCTTGAGTGAAGCATCATAGCATTCGCGAATGAGATTAAGAAGACTACAATCAAGACGAGAGTAAAAGCAATCATGATCCTGTCAACATTTTCAATCAGCTTCTCATTACTCGATAATGAGATAACTAAAATGTATCCCGGAATAATATAGAGCACGAAAGAAAATATGCACGCTAAAATAATTTGCCCATACAGAGGCCATGTTTTCACAAGCGCCAATAATGGATGTGTAATGTTACTCATTAATGTAAATACTAACGAAAATAATAAATGTACTCCAATCACCGACCAGAAAATACCTTTTTTTCTCATAATGTCCACCTCAGATTTATTCTATTATATCACGCTTTTTGCGACAAAAACATGCTGTCCCCAAAAGAGAAAAAACGATACTTGGAATCAATCGCATGTTGATAGGCACGATCAATCACATCTTTACCACTGAAAGCCGAAACCAACATAATTAGTGTTGACTTAGGAAGGTGGAAATTTGTGATTATCGCATCCACTGCTTTAAACCCATACCCAGGATAAATAAAGATTTCACTCTCCCCTGAACACGCCTCAAAACGACCAAACTTTTGGTAGACCGTTTCAAGTGTACGCACTGAAGTAGTCCCTACCGCTATAATACGGCGACCATCAGTTTGTGCTTGGTTCAATACTTCAGCACATGATTCACTCATCACATAAGCTTCCTTATGCATCTTATGCTCTAAAACATTATCGACCTTTACGGGTCTAAATGTTCCCAATCCAACATGCAGCGTTACATAAGCAATTTCAACGCCCATTTCAATTAGATCATTCAACAGTTCAGTAGTGAAGTGCAATCCCGCAGTTGGAGCCGCAGCCGAACCACTGACTTTTGAATAAACTGTTTG
>JAAYNU010000219.1 GCA_012520695.1 Erysipelothrix sp. | reverse complement strand
TTGTAAGGCAGATGCTCTCCCAACTGAGCTAAACCTCCGTGTGCACTTCGCTTATTCCCTTAGCGCCTTAATAATATACCATAAGCCCATTTGGTAGTCAACAGACAAATGCATTAATTATTAATTATTTGTAAATGTACCAAATAAGCGACTTAAAAAGGCTTTATTAAAGAAAACACTGTCCGAATTTAGACAGTGTTTTGCTTTGTTTAAGAAATTAATGTTTGTGCTGCAGTAATGATTGCGAGTTTATAAACGTCCTCTTCATTACAACCACGTGATAAGTCAGAAACTGGTTTGTTGAGTCCTTGAAGGATTGGTCCAATTGCTTCATATCCACCAAGTCTTTGCGCGATCTTGTATCCGATGTTCCCTGATTCTAGATTAGGGAAAATAAATACGCGTGCTTTACCAGCAACTTTTGATTCTGGTGCTTTGAGTTCAGCAACACTTTGTACAAATGATGCATCAAATTGTAGTTCACCATCAATTTGGTACTGAGGTGCAAGTTCTTGAGCAATTTTTGTTGCTTCAATTACTTTGTCTACTTCTGGGCTCTTAGCTGATCCCTTAGTTGAGAAGCTCATCAATGAGACGATTGGCTCAATATCGAAGAGTTCTGCTGTTCTTGCACTTTCAACTGCAATTTCCGCAAGTTCTTGTGCATTTGGATTAATGTTAATAGCACAGTCTGAGAATAGGTATGATTCATTACGTTTGAAGATAATGAATGCTCCACTTGTTCTACTAGTACCTGGTTTTGTTTTTATAATTTGTAGTGCTGGTCGTACAGTATCACCTGTTGAGTGAATTGCACCTGAAACCATTGCATCAGCAAGTCCCATATATGTAAGCATTGTTCCGAAGTAGTTTACGTTTTTTATCCATTCACCTGCGTCTTCAACTGAAAGCTTTCCAGCTCTTCGTTCTACGAGTGAAGCGATCATTGCGTCTTTTTCTTCGTATGTTTCTGGGTCAATCACAATTAACTTATCTGTGATAAATCCGCTTGCTGCTCCAAGAGCCGCTACTTCTTCTTTATTACCGATAATGATTGGTTGGATGAGTTCATCCATTGCCAGGCGAACCGCTGCTCCAATAATACGAACGTCGTTTCCTTCTGGAAATACAACTTTAATGTTCTTCCCTTTAATTTTTAATTTAAGTCCGTCAAATAAATCCATTGTTAAAATCCTCCTAATATCCTTAATCATTATACACTAATTTGGTAATAAGACACAAAAAAAGCCCTTGAAATGGGCTTTATCCTATCGGATTAGTAAATAACATATGAGTAGGTCATCGAGATCTCTGAGTGAAAGCCCTACCTCTTCGTTGAATTTATCCATACGATAGATCAATGTGTTTCTATGAAGAAATAAATCCTGAGCTGTTTTTGAAATGTTTGCCTGATTATTCCAGAGTGAATGAATGAGTGGATACGGATCTTGTTGAGTATTAATACGACTGAGAATTTGACTCGCTAGATGAGAGTTTTGAAGTTGTGGTCTGAGGAGTGTATTTAAATAGGTATTTTGAAATGTATTAATCAGTTGATTTGATTCAGATTTCTTGAAGAGTTCTCTTTCCTCTTTTACGTTTAAAATATGTTGTTCCCCGAGCATATTTGCTTCCCCTATATATAAGGATGATTTTGATGAGAAATCATCGTTCATTGTTGTGAGAAATCCATCGAGCTCTAATGTATCGATTTCTTGGTCTTGAACTACAATCATTCCTATGGAATCATCGAAGAAAAAAGCATCCTCAACCGTTTCAAAGAAATCACTGAGCGTTCTCATCAACATTATCTGGTTCTCTTTTTTTACGTTTGTCTTAAACTGAATTACTTTGTAGCTAATAAGTGATCGATTATGGATCGGAATTTCTTTAATTAAATACTGATACCACATAGATGTGTTTTCAGATGAACTGAATAGTTCATCAAGCAATGCGATCTCCCCTTGAGTTAAGTCTTCTTTGGGAATTTCAAGATAGCTTTCTCCATCAAATAGATAGTAGTGTGTATCTTCTCGTGTAATATCACTTACTAATGCTGCATTAATATAGAGTTTTTTGATCGTTTCAAATGTCATATTGGTCTCCTTGCACAACTTCTTTGGTTATGTTTACTATATCATATCTGTAAGCCCTTTATTATAATATAGGTACAAATTGGAGGTATTACATATGTCAGATATTACATTAAAAGGGATTCACAAGCGTTATGATAAGAACCCTCATTATTCAGTAACAGATTTTAACTTAGAGATTAAGGATCGTGAATTTATTGTATTCGTTGGTCCATCCGGTTGTGGTAAATCAACAACTCTTCGTATGATTGCTGGTCTTGAAGATATTACTTCAGGTGAGCTCTACATTGGTGATCGTTTAGTTAACGATGTTGAACCTAAGGACCGTGACATTGCGATGGTTTTCCAAAACTATGCATTGTACCCACACATGACTGTTTATGACAACATGGCATTTGGTCTTAAGATTCGTAAGATGCCTAAAGCTGAAATTGATAAAGCTGTTAAGAACGCAGCAGATATTCTTGGTCTAACTCATTATTTAGATCGTAAGCCATCAGCACTATCCGGTGGTGAGCGTCAACGTGTTGCGCTTGGACGAGCAATTGTTCGTGATGCGAAAGTATTCCTCATGGATGAGCCTCTAAGTAACTTAGATGCGAAACTACGTGTAGCGATGCGTGCTGAAATCACGAAACTTCACCACCGTCTTGATACAACAACAATTTATGTAACCCATGACCAAACAGAAGCTATGACAATGGCTGACCGTATCGTTATTATGAAGGATGGTTTCATCCAACAAATCGGTACTCCGCGTGAAGTGTATAACACACCAGTAAACGTATTCGTAGCTGGATTCATCGGATCCCCTGCAATGAACTTCTTTGATGTAAAAGTAACCGAAGAAGGATGCATCCGTAGTGAAGGTGGATTAAACCTTAAACTACCAGAAGGAAAATTCAAAGCATTGAAAGATCTTGGTTACGTTGGAAAAGATATGATCTTTGGTTTACGTCCAGAAGATATTCATAACGAGGTTCTCGTGCTTGAATCAAATGCTGATGCAATTGTTAAATCAGAAGTTGTTGTTTCAGAATTACTTGGAGCAGAAACAATGCTTTACTCTAAAGTTGGAAATCAAGAATTCATTTCTCGAGTTGGCGTAAGCGAAGTTTACACACTTGGTCAAGAAATCGAATTATCATTTAACTTGAACAAAGCACACTTCTTCGATAAAGAAACACAAGAAGTAGTAAAATAGTCCCTTTTACAAAGGATTACGTCGAGTAATCCTTTGTTTTTATTTATTTGCACTTTACCCTTGATTTAGATTTTTCTTATGGTATAATTTAATTCGGCTGAGCAAGAAACATTGGGGCATAGCCAAGCGGTAAGGCATCAGACTTTGACTCTGACATTCCCTGGTTCGATCCCAGGTGCCCCAGCCAATATACAAGCAAACCTACTTTCGAGTAGGTTTTTTTTAATGCAACACAGAAATGTTGGTTACTATCATTCAGTACTAGGATAATATCGATAATCTTTTTTTCATACGATTTGGTGTTATATGAATATCAATTAATTTATACTCTACTTGTGTGATTTTTTCTGAGAAGGGTTTACGTTATCTTTTGATCTTCTCAACTTAATCACACTAATATAAAATCACCCCCCATTTTTTGTAATCTAGTACTCGCAATTGGTTGAGGTACTGGTGTATATAAGATATAATTAATCAAGAGAAGAAAAGAGGAATTAGTAATGTCAAAAAGAATATTTACTAGTTTTGCGATCGAAGATAAAAATTTGAGAGATCTATTGATTGGGCAAAAAAATAATGCACATTCAGAAATCGAATTTACAGATATGTCAGTCAAGGAACCTTGGAGTTCTA
>JAAYNU010000218.1 GCA_012520695.1 Erysipelothrix sp. | reverse complement strand
GTTAAAGTATAGATAGAAGGACGTGAATTGATGAAAACAGAAGCAATATTACTACATGAAACATTAAGAGGAAAAATAGAAGTTACCCCTAAATTGAAAGATGTGGACAAACATGATCTCAGCTTATTATACTCACCAGGCGTTGCGGAACCCTGCTTAGAAATAGTTGAAAACCCTGAAAGAGTCTACGATACAACATGGAAAGGGAATGTTGTAGCGGTCGTAAGTGATGGAACAGCAGTCCTTGGTTTGGGGGATATCGGTCCCCTTGCTGCTTTACCAGTAATGGAAGGGAAAGCGATGCTCTTCCATGCGTTTGCTGGCGTAAATGCCGTTCCCATTGTTCTGAATACAAAGAACCCAGATGAAATCATTAGTATCTGTAGAGCTTTGGAACCCTCTTTTGGTGGTATTAACCTTGAAGATATTAAAGCGCCAGAATGTGTCTATATTGAAAATGAGCTAAGGAAACATTTAAACATTCCAGTATTTCATGATGATCAGCACGGAACAGCAATCGTTGTGATGGCTGGGCTCATTAATGCTTGCGAAATAACTGGAAGAGATTTAAAAGACTGTAAGGTCGTTGTATCTGGAACAGGTGCAGCTGGAAGCTCAATTATTAAGATGCTACATAATCACGGTGTTACTAGTGTTTACGGATCTAATATCGATGGTATTGTAAGTAAGTCAAAACAAGATAACTATGACTTTGTGGTTAAAGAACTGAGTGAATTCTTGTGTGATGATGCTTCAAATCTTGAGGAAGCAATGGTCAATGCCGATGTATTCATCGGTGTCTCTGCCCCTAATATAGTTTCTCAAGAAATGGTGCGCTCTATGAATGTAGATCCTATTATTTTTGCACTAGCCAATCCAAATCCAGAAATAACGTATCATGATGCGAAAGCAGCAGGTGCAAAAGTTGTGGGCACGGGACGTGGTGACTATCCAAATCAAGTAAATAACGTACTGGCTTTTCCAGGAATCTTCAAAGGAGTGCTTGAAGCGCGTGCACCACAGATTACTGAAGAGATGAAATGGGTAGCTGCAGAAGCGATTGCAAAGTTAGTTCAAGATGACCTTAGCGAAGATAACATCTTACCAGATGCAATGCACCCTCATCTTGCTCAAAGTGTCAGCGAAGCCATCATTCGTGAATATCAAAGAGAGGCCGAAAACAATGAAAATAATTGAGGATACATTTGGGACGACCATTCTGAAGGAAAATTCTGTTTGGGGGAAAAATACTCAAAGAAGTTTAGAAAACTTTCCAATTGGTGAAGAAAAAATGCCCAGAGATCTCATCGCTGCACTTGTAAGTATTAAACGAGCAGCTGCAACAGTGAACAGGAATCACGGAAAACTTGATCCTGATAAAGCTCATCGTATTGTGGAAGCATGTGATCTTATTTTGACACAAGACCTACGCACCGATTTCCCTTTGTCGCTATGGCAAACGGGAAGTGGTACACAAACAAACATGAATGTGAATGAAGTTATTGCTCATTATTCCAATACGCATCCAAACGATGATGTGAACTGCGGACAAAGTTCAAATGATGTCTTTCCTACTGCGATGCATATCATGGCTTATAAACAAATAGAACATGACTTGTTGCCAAGTATGGAACGATTTAGGGATACACTGAAACGACTCAGTGATGAAAATATGATCAACTTGAAAACGGGGCGCACGCATCTTCAAGATGCAACTCCTATGTCATTTGGGCAAGAAGTCAGTGCATGGCAAGAGATGTTAGTGGTGGGAATAAAACAAATAAAAGAAACGCTTGTCTACCTCAAAGAAATTCCAATTGGTGCTACTGCGGTCGGAACGGGTCTCAATACATTTGAAGGCTTTGATAAAGAATTATCTGACCATCTTGGGATGAATGTATGTGAAAATAAATTCTATGGTATCAGTACCAAAGATAGTTTCGTGCATGCACATGGAGTACTGAATACGATTGCAACAAATCTCATGAAGATTGTGAATGATATCAGGTGGCTATCCAGTGGTCCTCGTTGTGGTCTGGGTGAGATTAGTATTCCAGCGAATGAAGCGGGTAGCTCAATCATGCCAGGGAAGATTAATCCAACTCAATGCGAATCCTTGATGATGATTTGTGCTCAAGTTATGGGTAACAATCATGTTATCACAATATCAAATATGCAGGGTAACTTTCAGTTGAATACATTCATGCCTGTAATTGCTCATAATTTCTGGCAATCAGTAAAATTATTGAGTGAAGGGATGGATTCCTTTGATAAACGATGTCTATCAGGAATTAAAGTAATCAACGAGAAAATAGAAGATAACCTTACTAAATCACTGATGAGTGCAACGTACCTTAATTCGAAGTTAGGATATGATGAAACTGCTAAATTAGTAAACAAAGCATTCGTTGCAAACAAAAATATTAAGGATGTAGTGATAGAATCAGGAAATATGAATGAGGAAGAGTTTGATGAATTCTTCAAATATAGTGATATGATTACTCCAGACTAGGGGGCTAATAGATGAACGCACGACATGAGAAAATATTGTTATTTTTAAAGAATAGTAATACATGGGTTAGGGGTAAAGACCTCTCAACGCTTTTAATGGTAAGCGATCGCACAATTCGATCAGATATCGAAAAACTAAATCAAGAGTTTCCAGGGTTGATCGAATCAAGTACCAGAAATGGTTATCAACTGAATGAAGAGCATTATCAGACGTTCAAAGGACAACAGGATTCGATGACGCCACAAACACCAGATGAGAGAGCGGTTTATATCATAAAGAATCTTCTTTTCAATGACAAGAAATTAAATTTTTCTCAGATTCAAGATGATCTATATATCAGTGAAAATACTTTAGAGGGTGACATTAAGCGTGTTAGAGCCATCGTAAAACCGTACGAAGGACTTTCGCTCGTAAGAGAAAATCGAATGTTGAGTTTTGGAGGAGATGAGCGCATCAAGCGAAAAATCTATCGAGACCTCCTAACCAACGAATTTCGAGGGAACTTCTTGAATATAGAT
>JAAYNU010000217.1 GCA_012520695.1 Erysipelothrix sp. | reverse complement strand
ATGGATTCTAGAACATCATTTTCTGTTAGGTAAGTATACTTTTCCAACGGATCCATGGCATTAAGTTCTAATTTAGGAATTGTCAGATAATAATAGAGTACAAATAGCAGTGCGATAATGATAATTGTGGTGGGTATCAGAATACGTTTTTTCATTTTTTCTCCTCCGTATCAGCATGATAAAATATGCAGCTCAAATGAATTTTCTTCTTTATTAAAATATTCGCACGCACTCAAAAATAAGTCAATATTAAAAGGACAATGCCTAAGCACCGACCTTGTAGACTATGATTATAAAACTGATTTAACAACCTTCGTGACATTTTCAACTGTGAAACCAAATTCTTTGAATAATGTTCCACCTGGAGCAGATCCACCAAAGTGATCAAGGCAAACTGTAGCACCCTTAAGTCCTACATAGCGTCCCCAACCAATTGAGGTTCCAGCTTCAACCGCAACACGGGCTTCAACTGTTGATGGAAGGATTGATTCTTTATACTCTGCACTTTGTGCTTCGAATAATTCCATTGAAGGAACGGAAAGAACTCGAACTCCTACACCTGTTGTCGCTAATTCCTTAGCTGCTTCAATCGCAAGTGATACTTCTGAACCGGATGCCATAAGAATAGCATCGAGTTTATCAGCGTCATGAACGACGTATGCACCCTTAAGGGCATCAGCACCTGTATTTTCAAGTTGTGGTAAGTTTTGGCGTGATAGAATCAAACCAACTGGTGTTTTAGTACTTGATAATGCTTTAACCCAACCGTACGCTGTTTCAGTAGCATCTGCTGGTCTGAATGTAATAAAGTTAGGGATTGAACGCATCATTGCGAGTTGTTCAATCGGTTCGTGAGTTGGACCATCTTCACCTACTCCGATACTATCATGTGTTAAGACATACGTTAGTGGTAAGTTTGATAACGCACTTAAACGAGCCATTGGTTTTAAGAAGTCTGCGAATACGAAGAATGTTGCGACATACGCCTTCAATCCACCGTATAATACAAGACCGTTTCCAACTGCTGCCATTGCGTGCTCACGAACACCGAAGTGAACGTTGCGTCCTGCATAGTCTTTTGCTGAGAAGGATGCTTCGTCTTTCATGTGTGTCATGTTTGAACTTGAAAGGTCAGCTGACCCTCCAAATAAGTTTGTGTATTTATCTTTTAAACGGTTAATCATTAATCCGGATACGTTACGAGTAGATTGATCCGCTGCATCAAATTCAAAGAGTGATGCATCTGCTAATAATTCTGCCTCTGTAATTTCACCGAAATCTTTATCCCATTGTGTTGCGAGTTCTGGATGTGCTGCTCGATATTTTTCGAACAATGCGTTCCATGCTTCATGCTTTTGAGTTCCCTCTTCAGCAAGGACCTTGTAGTGATCATACACTTCTGTTGGTACGTGGAATGCTTCGTGTGAAGGGTAGTTTAATGCATCTTTAAGTGCCTTAACGCCCTCAACTCCTAATGGAGCCCCATGAGCTGCATTTGAGTCTTCTACGGGTGATCCAAAACCAATTTTTGTACGAACTTCAATAAATGAAGGTTTGTCTAAGTTAGCTTTTGCTTTTGTGATTGCTGCATTCACAGCTTCTAAATCATTACCGTCTTCAACTAAGAATGTTTCGAAACCGTATGCTTCATAGCGTTTACGAACATCTTCGTGGAATGCTAAATCAGTATGACCTTCGATTGTTGTATTGTTTGAGTCATAAATTACAATAAAACGACCCAGGTTTAATGTTCCTGCAAGACTTGATGCCTCGGATGTAATTCCTTCCATCATGCATCCGTCACCGGATAGTACATATGTATAGTTATCAATGATATCGAATCCTTCACGGTTATATTTAGCCGCTAAGTGTTCTTGTGCCATTGCCATTCCAACTGCGTTAGAAAGACCTGCTCCAAGAGGACCTGTTGTTGCTTCAACACCATCTGTATGTCCATACTCAGGATGTCCTGGAGTACGAGAATCAAATTGTCTGAAGTTTTTCAAGTCTTCGATTGTTACATCAAATCCAAATAAGTGTAATAACGAATAGTATAAAGCTGACGCATGACCTGCTGATAAAACAAAGCGGTCGCGATTAATCCACTTAGAATCTTTAGAATCAAAGTTCATGTGGTTTGCCCATAGCGTATATGCTATTGGACTCGCTCCTAATGGCATCCCTGGATGGCCTGAATTTGCCTGCTGTACTTGGTCAACAGATAGAACACGTAAAGCATTTACTGATAATTGATCAATGTTTTTTGTCATTTTGTACACTCTCCCTTTAGCAATTATACCCCAGTTAACACATGGGTTCAATTGTTTGTAGACTATCTTCACGGGTCAAATAAAAAGAAGGGTCCGATTGCCCCCTCCTCAGAAGATAATTCTATGACAACAGAATTATAGCATAATGTAAGCGCTAGCTCAAGAATCTTTAGACTGGAGTTTTACCCAATTTTACAAATTGAATGTTTCGATACTTAATACTCACCTTTAATCACGAAGTAAGAACCGCGTATTGTTCCCGCAAGTTTTGACTTTTGTCGCGCAAACTTAAACTTATCCACTAATTCAAGGGGAATCTCCATACCATCGGACAGTTTAAAGCCAACTGCTTTCTTAGCATCTGAATACATGACATTAATTGTTAAGCCAGATTCATAGAATACATAGGACATCTTAATGCCTTCCACAACGAATTGACTTACCTCTAGTGGTTTTAATTCAAATACGAGATCGCGCTCTGTTCTTAGAATGTTTTCAATATAGTCTAAAATATCTTTTCCCTCACTTGCGCTGATTGTGGTGAACTCATGATTATACTTGT
>JAAYNU010000216.1 GCA_012520695.1 Erysipelothrix sp. | reverse complement strand
GTTAAGCCCAGAAAACGGGAAAAAACAATTCACGGCTATTAAAGATGCTTTAATTTCATTAAATCCAGATTCAAAAGACCATTACGAAACTCAATATGAAACACACATTAAAGAATTCGATGCTTTAATCGAGGACTACAGTGTTCTCAGTACGGATTCAGGTAAATCAATTGTGGTAGACCATTTAGCCTACGCATATTTACTTGAACCCTTCAATATTATGCAACGATCCGTCATGAGTTCATTCCATTCAGGCGAACCAAGTGCGAAACAAATTGAAGAAATCATTGAATTAATCAAGAATGAGAATATTCACTCTATTTACTCAACGAAACACTCAGAAACAAACGTTAATGACATCTTATTAAAAGAAACAGACGTTGAACTACTCGAACTGAATACACTAGAAATCGCGGATACAAATGATACATACATATCATTGATGCAATCCAACTTAACAAACTTAATAAAGGGGCTTAGCGACTAATGACACACATACTTGAACTCGACAATATTTCATTTTCTTACCGCAATGACACTGTTTTAGACAGTGTCACTTTTTCTGTGAATCAAGGTGATTATATTGCGCTGGTTGGCGCGAACGGTTCAGGTAAATCAACGCTTTTAAAACTTATTCTAGGATTTTTAGAACCCAAATCAGGCACCTTGAAATACGATAAGATAAATCATCCAATTTCATACATCCCCCAAGGCGGACTTGAGTCCATTGATTTTGTAGTCACTGTTGAAGAACTGCTTCACTTCAGAAAGAAACACGTCACAAAAAAAGAGGTATCCGATGCACTTACTCGTGTTGGCATGCAAGACTACGCCAAAGAACTCGTTAAGAACCTTTCAGGAGGCCAAAGACAACGCGTTCTCATTGCTCGTGAACTACTTAGTAACCCGTCGCTTATTCTTCTTGATGAGCCTACAACAGGCCTTGATACCAAGAGCATTGATATGCTTTACGGTTTATTAAAAGAACTCAATCAAAAACATAAAATCAGTATTGTTCTTGTGACCCATCACATTGATGAAAGCTGTATCGGAATTAACCGTATTGTTGAAGTGAAGGATCATACACTGAAGGAGAAGAGCCATGTTTAAATATGAATTTATGCGAACTGCTTTCCTCGTAGGGGGAATCCTCGCCGTCATCGTTCCGATCATTGGTGTTGTGGTCGTGTTCAAGCGCATGTCCATGATTGGTGATGCGCTCTCACATACATCCTTAGCAGGGATTACATTAGGAGTTATTTTGGGAGTTAATCCCTTAATTGTCGCAATCATTCTAAGTGTTCTATCCGCACTTGCACTTGATTACATTCAAAGAAAGTATCCTAAATACCAAGAGTTATCCATTGCGATTGTAATGTCCTTAGGAATGGGTTTATCAGCACTCTTCTTAAACTTCGTTAAAGAGGCCAGTAACTTCAATAAATACCTCTTTGGATCCATCATCAGTATCAGTAACAGTGATGTTATTATTTCCGTTGTTCTCGCTGTAATCATCATCGGAGCATCACTTTATTTCTATCGTGATTTCTTCTATATCGCATACGATGAACATGCTGCAGAACTCGCAGGAGTTAACGTACGAAAAACAGGGATAATCTTCACAGTACTAACTGCCATTACAGTATCACTTGCTTCACGCATTATTGGTGCTTTAGTGGTATCAAGTTTAATGGTTATCCCAATTGCGGCTGCGATGCGCATCACGAAATCATACAAGATGACCTTTATAATTTCGATGATAT
>JAAYNU010000215.1 GCA_012520695.1 Erysipelothrix sp. | reverse complement strand
TTAACTCCGCAAACGCACTCATTAACTACAATACGGATCGACCGGATAAAGATTTATTCGCAAACAAAGAATCAGAACACGAAGTAACGTATGTGAGTCTTGATGATCAAGACCAAGAAAGTTACTGGATTGTATCCAAGATTATGGAATTTAAAGAAAAAGGCGGATCGTATTTAGATACTGCCGTTTTATATCGTTCCAACTACTTATCGCGCTCGCTTGAAAAAATCTTAATGGCACGCCAAATTCCCTATGTAATCTATGGAGGCTTAAGATTCTACGACCAAAGAGAAATCAAAGACTTAATGTCCTATCTTCGCATGATTACTCACGGTGATGATCTTGCTTTAAGACGCAGTGTATCCGCACCAAAGCGCGGTATTGGTGATAAGACACTGGATGATTACTTAAGGAAGTCACAATCACAAGGCTCCACAATGTATGAAGCCATGATGTTTGATGTTTACCATCACCAAGCTACGAAGCGCATTGCGGACTACGTGGAGATGATAGAGGACTTTATATTAATGTCCAAAACACTGAGCATGGCAAACCTAATTGAATACGTCATGCAGAAATCAGGACTCGAAGCCTATTTCATCAAGATAGAAGAAGAACATCGAAACGATTCGATGCGCGAACTAATGTCCGATGCAACTTATTTCCAAAACAACTACGAAGATGCGAGTTTGGTAGACTATATCCAAATGGTATCCCTTTACGGTGATAAAGCAGACGTTGTTGAAGGCGACTATGTTCGCCTCATGACTGTTCACTCCGCTAAAGGACTTGAATTCGAAAACGTCATTATCATGGGACTATCTGATAATATCTTCCCTAACAGAAACAGTATCCAAGAAGGCAAGGGAGGCCTTCAAGAAGAACGACGCCTGATGTACGTTGCGATTACACGTGCTCGAGAACGCCTCTTCTTAACCAACAACAATGGTTATAACTTCATTATGGGTTCTTATTTAAGACCCTCACGATTCATTAAGGAAATGGACCAAGAAGCCATTAAAGACTTCATACCTCAAGCGCATGTGGAAACAAAATCAGCGATTGAGTCCTTTGAATCTCAACTAAAACCAAAAACCCGATTCAAGAAAGCGGACGTTATCATTCACGAAGAATTTGGTGAAGGGATTGTGATTGCGAGCGATGAAGAAACGGTTCGCGTCGCATTCAACTTCCCCCACGGAATGAAACTAATTGCCCGCGCCTATCAAGGCATGAGATTAAAAGGAGAAGTGTCATGAGTTTAGATAGAATTAAAGAATTAAGAAATCTCATCAATACCTACAACAATGAATACCATGTACACGACAATCCAAGCATCTCAGATCTTGAATACGATGCACTATTAAATGAACTCATTACACTTGAGAGTGAGAATCCACAATATATGGACCCCAACTCACCAACACAAAAAGTCGGCGGGAAAGTACTCGATAAGTTCACAAAGGTAACCCACAGTGCACCCATGTACTCACTGGGTAATGCATTCTCACTCGAAGACTTAGAGAGTTTTGATGAGCGCGTACGAAAAGTTATTCCTAATCCAAGCTACGTCGTTGAACTTAAAATAGACGGGCTTGCGATTTCGATGAGCTACGAAGACGGACAATTCACCCAAGCCCTCACCAGAGGAGACGGGACCGTTGGAGAAGACGTCAGTGAAAACATTAAAGTGATTAAATCAATTCCCTTAACACTCACAAGCGATGTGGATTTACTCGTTCGCGGGGAAGTGTTTATGCCCAACGCATCCTTCACCCAAGTAAACCTTAAACGTTTAGAGCAAGGCGAAGCCGTTTTCGCAAACTGCAGAAACGCAGCAGCCGGAACGATTCGACAACTCGATTCACGCGTCGTCGCATCCCGAAACCTCGATGGGTTTTGGTATACACTCGTTAATGCGGAAGAATTAGGAATCAAGGGACAATATGAATCACTTGAGTATCTCGATAAACTTGGATTCAAAATCAACCATGAAATTAAGAAATATGATACGATCTTGGACGTCTGGAATCGCATCCACGAACTCGAAAGTATGCGCGAACAACTCGATTACGATATCGATGGTGTCGTTATAAAGGTCAATGATTTTAAAGACCAAAACACCATGGGATACACAGTGAAAGTTCCCCGCTTCGCCATTGCCTACAAATTCAAAGCCGAAGAAGTACTCACACGCCTTGAAGATATTTTCGTAAGTGTTGGACGCACAGGACGCATCACACCCAACGCCCAATTAACACCCGTAGAAATATCCGGATCCATGGTTGGATTCGCAAACCTACACAACCAAGACTACATAAAACATAAAGATATACGCATCGGAGATTTAGTACTCGTACGAAAAGCAGGCGAGATTATTCCTGAAATCGTCAGCGTAGATGTGAGTGGCCGAGACGATTCATTTGAAGAATACATCTTCCCCACACACTGCCCCGAATGCCACGAAACACTGGTGCGCTTTGAAACAGAAGCAGACCACTACTGCGTAAATACAGATTGCCCCGCACGCATTACTCAATCCCTCATTCACTTCGCATCACGTGAAGCTATGAACATTGATACTCTCGGAGAGCGACGCGTCATCCAGCTCCACGAAGCAGGCCTTCTGAATACCATCCTCGACATCTATGCACTCAAAGACCATATTGAAGAAATGAGTACACTGGACAAGATGGGAGAGCGTTCCATTGAGAAGCTCTTAAGTGCGATTGAAGCATCAAAAAATCAATCACTCGATAAACTCCTATTTGGATTAGGTATACGCCACGTTGGATCTAAAACCGCAAGCGTACTTGCCAGTCATTTCAAATCCATGAGAGTATTAATGAATGCGGACTATGAAACCCTCATCACGATTGATGAAATCGGACTTATCATTGCGGATTCAGTCGTAAACTATTTCGCACTCGAACACACGCAGACAATGGTAGAATCACTCATTGCCTTAGGAATTGATCCACACTACGAAAGTAATGTGGAGAGCTCAGCCTTTCAAGACATGAAGTTTGTCCTTACAGGGACACTGGAAACAATGAAACGAAGCGATGCGAAAGCCATCATTGAATCACACGGCGGCGAAGTTATTGGATCAGTATCCAAGAATACTACCGTACTCGTTTACGGAGCATCAGCCGGATCCAAACTCACCAAAGCACAAGAGCTAGGCATCCAAACATGGACAGAAGAAGAATTTTTAGAAAGGGTGAATGACAATGCGTAAATTAATATTAGTACTCATGGCGTTTCTTCTCGTATCCTGTGCCTCACCAGAAGCACCCGAAGAAGAACCCGATGATACTACAGTAGTAGGAGGAGGGACCGATGCCTATTCAATTTTGGTACCCTTCGCAAATTCACCCCTTCGCCAGGAATACGCCAACACTTACCGAGAAACAGATCTTATGGAAATCGGACGCGGACTATTGGAGAAATCAAAAGAACCCTTCGCGCCAAAGAACTATTCAGTATCCGAAGGAAGTCTTTTGACACCTAATCGATACTATGAACTCTTAGGACGCGAATCCGACACCAATGTGTACGCACTCAATAAAGAAGGCAACTTTGAACCCGAAGAGGGCGTAACCTTAATACGACCACAATTCGTATCCAACCTAGTGGAACTCAATTTCCACAAAACTAATTCAAAAGATAAAGTCGATGCAGTTTCAGTGGCCATGGTCATGAAACGCATTCAACTCCTTGACCCAGAAATAGGATCAACCTACCGCGTAGAAGACGATGTTCTTTTCGAAGTAGGGCGTACGCTTGGACAACAACTTCACTCATACCTAAGAACACTTGAAGGTGCCAGTGATATTCCAATCATGATCGCACTCTACGTACAAGAGAGTGATGGCGACAACTTACCGGGACGATACTTACCCGGACACTATATTGGCAATGCCCTGTTTGAATCAGCCCGTTCAGGAGAATTCACCCGAACACAAGAATCATGGGTTCTTATGAATTCAGAACAGATGTTGAATACACTACCCCAAACATATTCAGACTTTTCCGAATTCAAACGAACCATCACCCATTTCATGGGCGATGAGAGCGTTGGCGTGGTCGGAAAAGCCTTCATGAATGGCAACAAAGCAACACGCATTCAATTTGAAATCACCACAGGACCCAAGACATACCTTGAACTCCACGGACTCGCAGAATCGATTAAAGTTGGTTTAAAACGATTCGATGACTTGGGAGTTGATATTGTAACGGATGTGATGATATTCCAAAAAACACGCATTATTATTAATAAAACAGCAGGACAAGAAGCTGAAATCATTATACTGAACTAGGAGGTTTCTATGAAACATTTAGATGAAAAAACAATTCGTAAACTTGCACTCGATAGCATGTTTACACTAACAGACGAAGAAGTGGCATTTATCCACGAAGATTCAAAAGTATTTTTAGCACAAATTAGAGCACTCCATAATATTGATGTGAGTGGCGTAGAAGCAATGAACTGGCCCTTTGAACAAGAAACACAATGGCTCAGAAGCGATGATGAATCAAACAGTCTACCCCAAGAAGCGGTCTTCAAAAATGCACCGCTTGTTGAAGGCGACTTTATTGAGATTGTGAAGGTACTCAAATAATGAATAATCCATATAATGCAGTTCTTTCTACACCTAATATTCAAACAACACAAGCGGGCCCACTCGCAAACTGGACCGTCGCGATTAAAGATAATTTTAATCTCATCGATACGATCACAACAGCATCGTGCAAACTGCTTGATAATCACGTTTCAATCTATACAGCTGACAGCATTGCTCGCCTGCTTGATGCTGGAGCACATATTGTAGCCAAAACATCCATGGACGAATTAGGTATGGGCGGATCAAACAGAACAGCCTACACAGGCCCTGTACTGAATCCACATGATTTATCACGCATTACAGGTGGATCATCCGGTGGTTCCGCAGCACTTGTCGCAAGTGGCGAAGTAAGACTCGCAATGGGAACCGATACAGGAGACTCCGTACGAAGACCCGCAGCATTTTGTGGTATTGTTGGAGTTAAACCAACATACGGGCGCATCTCACGCTATGGCGTCATTCCATTCGCATCATCAATGGACCACGTCGCATACTTTACACACAACGTAAATGATGCGGCACTCGCACTTGAAGTGCTTGCAGGAAGAAGCGACAAAGATATGACATCATCATTCGAAGCGGTTGCCGCTTATTCACAACTGCTATCAATGGACCTTAAAGGCAAACGCATCGGTGTATTCAAAACAGTTCATGACACCATGGACCAAGAGACTATCTCAACACCACTAAACCATGTATTCGAACTATTGGAAGCACAAGGCGCAATTCTTGTCGATAAAACAATGGACCTTAATTTACTCCGTACAGTACTTCCAACGTATTCAATTATTTCAAATGCGGAAGTTCTCGCAAACAGCGCAAGCCTTGATGGTGTACGCTTTGGAGTTCAAAAACCCGGTGATTCATTGGAAGAAATCATGATGAATACACGCGGAGAAGGATTCTCAACACCAATCAAAAAACGATTCATCTATGGAGCATACTCTTTAGATGATCAAAATCAAGATTTAATCTTTAATCAAGCGAAGAAAGTAAGAAGACTAATTGTAGAGAGTTACTCATCATTGTTTAATGATGTGGATATTATGATCGCTATGGCATCCGGTATTATTGCTCCTTTATTGACAGAAACAGACGTATCATCAACCGATGATAAATACGTAGTTGGTGAGAGCCACATGGCCATTCAAAACTTTTCTGGGTATCCAAGCATCACCATCCCAGTCGGACTTCATGAAGACATGCCTTTAGGCATCAACATCACAACGAAGCCCTTCGATGAGAAAACGATGTTTGCGTTCGCACACGAACTGGAAATTTTATTGGGAGGTAAAGCATGAACTACGAAGCAGTAATAGGAATTGAAATCCATTGTGAATTAATGACGAAAACAAAAATGTTTTCATCCGCGCCACTAGACTATGGCGCAACACCCAACACAGCCGTCAACGAAATTGATTTAGCGATGCCAGGAACCCTTCCAAGCGTCAATAAACAAGCGGTTGCTTATGGACTACGCTTAGCCCAAGCACTCCACTTAGAAATAGATTCATTGGTCCGATTTGACCGCAAAAACTATTTCTATTCAGATCTACCAAAAGGGTACCAAATTACTCAACAATTTCATCCTCTAGGACAACACGGATATTTCGATATCTTGGTCAAAGATGAAGTGAAACGCATTCGCATCAACCGCCTTCACATGGAAGAAGATACAGCGAAGCAATTCCATGAAAATGATAAAACACTCATCGATTTAAACCGTGCAGGAACGCCTTTGTTAGAGATTGTGACTGAAGCAGACTTTGCCACTGGTGAAGAAGCAGCGGCCTACGTTGAGGGTTTACGCTTACTTGTAGTCCATATGGGAATCTCCGATGGAAAGATGGCCGAAGGATCATACCGATGCGACGTCAATATCTCCATTAGACCTGTTGGACAAGAAGCATTCGGAACTAAAGTTGAGATTAAAAACTTAAACTCAATCTCCAACGTTCAAAAATCAATTGAATTTGAAATCAAACGTCAAACCGAAGTATTGAACGAAGGTGGATCCATAATTCAAGAAACACGTCGATTCGATGAGAAACTCCAAGAAACTGTCAGCATGCGCGTCAAAGAAACGCTCGTGGACTATCGTTACTTCGCGGAACCAAACATTCCACCGATTCGATTATCAAACGAATTTATGGATCAACCCGTCATTGAATTACCACTCACACGCCAACTTCGATATGTAGAAGACTACAAACTATCGATGTATGATGCGGGAGTATTAGTGAAGAATTTAGAACTATCAGAATATTTTGAAGCGATTTGTGAAAAGTCACATAATGCGAAAGCCGTCGTAAACTGGTTAACACAAGACCTCCTTGCGCACAGTGATCTCAAGGGTGAGAGAAGCTATTCAGAATGGATATCCGTTGATGCTATGGCATCCCTTCTAGAAGAGATTGAAAAAGGAACCATTTCCTCAAAACAAGCCAAAGAAGTTTTCGAACATGTTGTTTTGGGCAAGATGCCAAAGGATATCATAGAGGAACTCGGTATGGTCCAAGTCAGCGACATTGCGCAAATAGAAAGCTGGGTACAATCCGTATTGGATGAAAACCCACAAGCCATTATTGACTACAAAAATGGGATGAAGAAGTCCGTCGGATTTGTGGTAGGACAAGTGATGAAGTTGAGTAAAGGGCAAGTAAATCCAAAACTCGCAAGTCAAACGGTAGTACGTTTGCTTGATATGAACTAGGAATTAAGATACAATTTAAACGACATTTAATAAGGAGGACTGTGTAATGAGTAAAAAACCAAGTCCAAAAATATTCGAGGAAACACTTGAAATAAAAAAAGTGAAATCCACAACGAACCAAACAAAAAAACCCAAAAAACGAGACTGGTCGTTTTATGCGATCATTATTTGTATTGTTGCTCTTGCTGTACCAGCAGGGATATTCGCAACAACGATGCTTTCAGC